>JAKZUG010000309.1:0-22194 GCA_047516705.1 Candidatus Poribacteria bacterium
TACGAAATTTCGACTTATACATCAATAGGACTTACGCAGCGCGTTCAGAAGTCCCCCTGATAAGGGGGATTTAGGGGGTTAAAAAAGCAAAAACCTACCATCGCGTCTAAATTTGCGTAAGTCCTGATCAAATTAAATCTATGTATGACTTCAAAATGAGAGGAAATCTACATGGGGTTCAAGTAAAAATGAAGTCTGAGTCTCTATAATCTTTTAGGTAGCAACTTGGGGGTTAAGTTAATATAAACAGTCATGATACAGAAGTGCGGTGGTAAATTTCCGAACCCCTCACGAATCATCGAAACCCAACAACATCTGTAAGAAACACAGTTTGGAACATGCCTACGGTGTACCCTCCTCAATACGGATGAGTTGGTTGGGTTTGACGTTTTTGCGTTTGCTGAGAGCGCCACTGGGCCATATTACTTCGATTGTCTCTATAATGGGGTCATCGTTTATGCCAAAGATGGCTGTGAGTTCGCTCTGTGAGCAGTAACTGGACCCACTCTTGACGGTTCGCGTCTGCTTCCCCAGCACGGAGGTTATGCGGATCTGTGCACCGATGCCGTCTCGGTTGCTTGTTTGTCCGACGAGTTGTATTTTTATCCAAGCGTTGCGGTTGCCACCATCGTTTCGGAAGAGATGTGCGGGTCCGTTAGAGGTGGTTACGAGCAGATCCCAGTCGCCATCGTTGTCGATATCCCCGTAGGCTGCGCCTCGTCCGACCATCGGTTTTGCTAAGTCCGCACCGACTTCGCGGAGGACATCGGTGAATTTACCTTGCGAGTTGTTATGAAACAGATGTGGAGGTTGGGCATAGGTTACTTGATTCTGGATAGCGTTGATGTCGTTTTCGACGTGCCCATTGGCGGTGAAGATGTCGAGGTTTCCGTCAAGGTCGAAGTCGAAGAAGAAGCATGCGAAGGTGAGTGTCAATAGCGTTGCGTTTCCGATGTGTGCGGCGGGTGCATCGTCGAGGAAAAAGTCGCCTTCGTTGTGATAGAGGTTGAGCATCTCGTTAGAGAAGTTACCGATGACGAGGCTCTCCTTGCCGGTACGGTCGTAGTCAGCGGCATCAACGCCCATTGCGCCTGTTGCAACACCTTTTTCATCATGGGAAATCCCTACTTCCAGTGCGGTTTCAATAAAGGTGCCGTCGCCGTTGTTTTGGTAGAGTTTATTCGGTTGCGTGTCGTTCGCCTCGAAGATGTCGGGCAATCCGTCAACGTTGTAATCGAAGATACAAACGCCGAGTGATTTGCTCGTTTTATCCTCAATACGTGCGCTGCGGGAGACATCAGCAAATGTGCCGTCACCCCGATTTCTGAAGAGTTTGCTCGCCTGTCCTTGGTAAGATTTAGGGGTACAATAGGATTTATTGATGCCATCAAGGGTACAGAAAAGATCGTTCTCTCTGCTCCATTCGACATAGTTTGCAACGTAGAGATCGAGGTGTCCATCTTTGTTATAATCGAACCATGCGCAACTCGTACCGAAGCCTGGGTTATGGATGCCGGCTACCTCTGTGATGTCAACGAAGGTGCCATCACCGCGGTTTTGGAAGAGTCGATCGGTTTCAAGGCAACTAATATAGATGTCTGGGGCACCGTCGTTGTCGTAATCGGCGACAGCAGCACCCATGCCGTAAAGTGGTATGGCGAGTCCAGCAGTTTCAGTAACATCGATAAAGGTGCCGTCTCGGTTGTTGCGGTAGAGTGCCATCGTTTGTCGCTTCTGGGTTGGATTGCCTTCCCAATCCTTTCCGTTGACGAGGAGGATGTCCTGCCATCCGTCGGTGTCGTAGTCGATAAAGGCGCATCCTGAACCCATCGTTTCTGGGAGGTATTTCTTTCCGAAGGCACCGGAGTTATGGATAAAGTCGATGCCTGCTGCATGCGTGATGTCGGTGAATTGCGGTAAGGGTTGTGCAGCAGCGTTAAGAGCAAGGAGTAGGCAGCAGTAGCAGAGAAGGAGCGTCTGTTTGATTTTTAAACGGAAATCCAACGATCTTCCTCCCATGAGGCTTGGATAGCAGTCTGTACATCGGCGACGGCAGCGGCTTCTCGGAAACTTGGGTTGCCCTGTTTTCCTGTGTAGATGGCTTGCAGGAACTGATATGCCTCGATTGTTTTCAGATCGTCGTAGCCTAATCCGACACCGGGACCCGGGTTGAAATCGCTGTGGAACGGGTGGCTGGGACCGCTCAATATACGCGTGTATCCGTCGGAGAAACCGTCTTCAGCGGGCAGGTACACCTCAAGTTCGTTCATCTGCTCGAAGTTCCAGCGCAAAGCCCCGTCTGTTCCGTTCACCTCGAATGCCATCTCGCATTTGGGTCCGTTAATAACTCGACATGCCTCCAGTGTGCCTCTGACACCGTTTTCAAACCGGACTAACGTACCGACGTAATCTTCGTTCGTAACGGCTTCCGTTTCGCCATCTCCACCGAGTGTGAAGTGGGTGCCGGAGTCTGCTGTCGCTACCGGACGTTCGGGGATGAACGTCTCCTGTTGTGCAACGACACTATCAATACCCCCGACGATAAAATGTGCCATGTCAATAACGTGGGAAAGCAGGTCGCCTAATGTTCCCAATCCGGCGATCTCTTTCTGAAACCGCCACGAAAGTACGGCTTGTGGATGGCTTGCGTAGCCAGCGAAAAATCTGCCACGATAGTGGGTAAGTTTGCCGAGTTTTCCGTCTGAAATCAGTTGTTGTGCGTATTGGACGACGGGTGCCCATCTGTAGTTATAGCCGACGCACGTCAAGACACCCGTATCCTGAGCAGCGGTGTAGATCGCCTTCGTTTCAGATGGGTTTCGTCCGACCGGTTTCTCACAGAAGATGTGTTTTCCTGCGGCAGCAGCTGCCTCAACGATCTCAAGGTGCATGCTATTTGGTGCGGCGATGTTGACCACCTGTACGTCTTCGTCTGCTATGACATCTCGAAAATCGGTTGTTGTGCGTTCAAATCCAAAACGTGCTTTCGCCTCGGTTGTCCGTTCAATAACATCGTCTGCACAGATAATGAGTTTAGGGTGGAGTGGACTGTCGTGGAACCGGTCAGCAATCTGGCGATATGCGCGGGCGTGCGTCATGCCCATCCAACCCATGCCGATAATGCCAATGCCAACCGTCTGTTTCGTTGCCATTTTTCGTGTAACCTTCGTTATCTGTTTTTCAGATGTCCCCATGTGGTTGCGAGTTTGGCTTTCGGTGCGACAGGACGTGCTTTTCCGGGGCCGCCGTTGGGAACATTTGTGCCTGTGATTTCGACATCATCAAAGCGTGCGCGTCCGTCTGCGACGACGAGACCGGCTTGTCCACCTTTTAAGAGGTCTTCGTCAATAGCAGTAAATACTTCGTCGTCAATTTTGAATTCGAGTATGCCCTCTTCGTAAATAGTGGCGGTTAGTTGATACCACGTATCAATCTCCGCATCAAATAGATAGCTGATGACGTTCCAATCGTCATGAACCGCCTTTACGATTCGGACGGTGCCGAAAATATAATCAACAAAAAAGAGATAGCGGCTGTCCTCTTCGCCTCTATCGTGGAGTGTCAGTCCAATGGTTGGTGGCTCGTTTTTGTCTTCCACTAACTTTGCGCGACAGGAGACGGAGTAGTGTTTCCATGTGAGTTCACCGGTTATCCAGAGGCTTATAAAGCCGGGTAAAAAGATTTCGCCGACGGCTTCACCATCGTCGATCCACCACTTTTCAACCTGGCGGTCGATATTAAAGATTTTCCATTCACGGGTGTCGTTATCTTCAAAATCGTCGCGCCATGTGCCTGCAAAACTGGGTTGCCACGCGCCCATTGAAAAGCAAGTAAACATGATAACTGCGATTATTGGTATCAATTTTTTCATTGCTATTCTCCTTGTGGTTCAGCGACTATACACTGTTCGTCTGCATCGGCGTAAGGGCAAAAACTGCAATGATTGCGATTTTTCTTGTAAATACCCCCCTGCAATGCCGAGATTTTTTTCTGCCACTGTCTTGTAGCTTCCTGCAATTCTCCGGTACTAAAATGCTTCTGTTCAAACCGCCCCTGTTCAGTAAAGAAGATGTTAACGGTTACTGTTGGTTGTTCCGGGTAGCGTCGATGTACCAGTAGACTGTAAAGTTCCATTTCTGGGTGATTTATGTCTGAATCCTGAGCATCGCCGGTTTCATAATTGATTATCTGCCAGTGTCCGGTTTCATCTTTAAAGAGCCTATCAAATCTACCATCAATAATATGTCCCTCAATATCGGCATAGATTTGCTGATTGGTTTGGATTTCGGATGCTGAGAGTGCTGTTTGTCCGAGTTCAGAATTAATAAAATTCTTGGCATGTGTCCTAAGTATCGGTTCTGGTTTTGTTGATGCTGTGGTTATCTCAGGAAAGTTTTCGCATGCCTGTTGAATCAGTGCGTCGAGATTTTGTAGGTCTGATGGTTTCCCTATTCGTGTAAGGATGGAACGAATCGCGGCACTCATTTCATCTTCATCCAGATCCCGTTCTGTTTGTTTGATCGATGGAATTCGTAGTACATTTTGTAGTTGATACCGCAATGGACAACGCGCATAATTAGCGAGTTCAGGAACGGAGAAGGCTGCAGGAATCTCGGTTGGTTGTAGTGTTAATGGCAGGGACTCCGGGAATTCGGCTGTCGTTGTTTCATCGGGAGCTGCATCCGCCGGTGTGAGGTCTGAAAGTGTCCGAGAAATCGGGATTTGAAGTTGGAAGCGTTGACATCTTGTGCTGCCATTTATGTATACATTTTGTTTAACACCCAGATTCAGTAAATCGTTTTCTTCACCGATGCCGAGGTGTGTGTGGAGCCATTGAAGCATCTGTTGCGGCTTACCGTTTTCTAAAAGGGTTCCCGATAAGATAAGTCGGTCCTGTGCGCGTGTCGCACCGACATAAAACAACCGTTTCTTTTCGGCAATTTCTTTCTCGTTTGACCGATTTTTCATGTGGGCAATGATACTCGGTTCAGTCTTCTTATAACCCTCGTGTGGTTTAAGTGGACTAAAACCGATACCGAGTGCCTCATCAATGAAAGGTTCTTGGTCTGTTTGTCCGCCCCGGTCGAGCCTTAAGAGTATGACGACCGGGAATTGCTTCCCTTTGGCGGCATGGATTGTCATAATTTGCACAGCACCGGTATTTTCCTCAATAGGTGCTTGCCCCTCTTGAGGTTCCTCCGTAATTAAGATGTCCAGAAATTCAATGAAATGTGGAAGGATTTGTGTGTTCTCATCTCCCTCAAAATTTCTCGCGAGTTCCAAGAGTTTTTGATAGTTTGCCTTGCGTTGTTGCCCTTGTTTCCCTGTATTTAGTGTTCCGATCATCCCAGTTTCATTAACGATTGTAACAATGAGTTGGTTTACAGGCATACGATGCGCAATCTGGTGATGATTTTTTAAAGTGGCTATTGCGCAATCAAGGTTACCAGAAGCCTCTTGATATTTTGGGGTTTTGTCCCAGAAACTTGTTGTCCCTTCCTGCAGCGAAATTTGGTAGAGTTCAGTATCAGAGATACCGAAAGCTGGACCCCGAAGGACTGCCGCGAGAGATGCATGGTTTTCTGTTGGTGCGCTGAGGAAGTTGAGATAGTTCCAGATGTCGTAGATTTCTTGTCGTTGATAGAAACCGACACCGCCGGTGGTGAGGTGAGGGATGTTTGCCTCAAGTAGCGCGTGTTCGATATCGGGAAGATGCCTCCTGCTCCGGATGAGGATAGCGATATCATCATACTGAATTGGACGTTCCGATTCCTCTCCATTCTCGCCGCGTACCCACACGGTTTCTCCGTTCACTTTCATGTTTTTGATATGCTGCGCGATAAGTTTGGACTCGTTTGCTGCTTCGTCCACTTGTCTTCCAAGGAGAATTTCGATACCACCGTTTGCCTTGACAGGTCGCGCTTGGGTAAGGGCTTCATAGGGCACCTCAAATTCATTTTCGCTCCCGTCGCCCATCAAGGTATTGAAAAAGTAATTGACGAATCCGATGGGATCGCGCAAGGAGCGAAAGTTCTCTGTGAGGGAGATATCAAGCCCGTCTTCCGTGATGATTTTTTGCTTTGTTTTTTTAAATACGCCGACATCTGCGCCGCGGAACCTGTAAATGCTCTGTTTCGGGTCACCAACGATAAATAGATTCGCTTTTTTGAGTTCGTCTGTCAGCAGCATCACTAACTCATATTGTAATTCGTTTGTATCCTGATATTCGTCTACCATGTAATACTTATGCCGTCCGATTAACTCTTGACGAATTTCATTATTGTTGCGGAGTAGGTCACGAGTTTTCAGTTGTAGGTCGTTGAAGTCAAGTGTGCCTTGGGAGAGTTTTGCGTTTTCATAATCGTTGAGGATTCGGGCGTATAGTTTAAATAGGTCGCGGGTTGTGCTAAGCAGAAAATCGTCATCGGTTTCAACCTTATCTGTCTTATCTTCGTCGTCGGTCTTAGCATCGCCTGTTTTATCGCCATCTTTTCCTTTTTCAAGGTCTGGCAGGATTTTAATCTTTTTCGCAGTCGATACCAAAAAATTAATCTCGGTTTCAATGCCTGTTGTATCAGCCTTTGCCCCGATAAAGGCAGCTTTCGCAATGGCACCGTCTTTGATTGTGATTAGTTCAACAATTTGTTTGAGGAACTTCGACACTTCAGGTGAATTCGGGCTTTTTGCATATAGCGTCTTTAATTGTTGGGTCAGATCTCCAACTGCCTCTGCATTTCTGCCGTTTGCGACTTGCAAAACAGTATTTAGGCATTGGATGAATTCAGGGATGTCAATTGTTGACATCAATTGTTCAAGAACCCGCTGTTGTAAGGCTTCGTGTATCTCTGTATCGTTTTGATCGTCATAGATTTCTCGTATGAGTTGCGCAACTGTGTCGCGTTTGCTAATCATTGTGGAGAAGAAATCTACCAGTTTTTGTTGCCCGCCGTAGCGTCGAAGTAGGCGGGTGAGTTCTGCACGGTGTGGATCGTCAGGGTTTGTGGCGATGTCCTTAAGCGTTTTTTTCAGAGTTTCCTGTAGTAAGAGTTTTTGGTCGATGCCTTGTAGGATGCTGAAGTTAGCAGGCACACGGGCTTGGAAAGGGAATTCTCTCAAGATACGTGAGCAGAAGGCGTGGATGGTTGAGATGTGTGCGGTGTTCATCTGCTCAAGGAAGCTTTCACGTGTGCCTCTATCTTCTTCGTTGAGTTTCTCGATAACGCGATCCTTCATCTCAGCAGCGGCTTTCTCTGTGAAGGTGATAGCGACAATTGCTTGGGGTTTGACGTTGGTTTCATGAAGGATCTTTAGGTAACGATCGACCAGTACAGTGGTTTTTCCGGAGCCGGCACCCGCAGTTACGCAAACGTGTTCTTCTATATTAAGGGCGTTTTGTTGGCTCGGTGTTAATTGCATTTTTTAACCTTAGTTCCTTGCGAAATCTGACCGATGATGTTGACGGCACGTCGGAGCGTGCCTACTACTTTTAATCTGGTAGTGGGATAATTGCCGCTGCGGATATCGCGATTTGCACGGTGTCTCCGGGCTTTTTGGTTTCGATACCTGGATTGTAGTGGACAGCTTTGAGAGGTACATCTGCAGCTACCAATTGGTATTCTTCTACCCTGCCCATGTAGCTGACTGCGGTAATTTTCGCGGTTATCGTGTTTTCGGCGTGGTTACCGTCGTTCTGGTTGTTGTCGATGATGAGTGCCTCGGGTCGAATTGAGCACTGCACGGGCATCCCGTCGTTTAAGTCGTGATAAACAGTTTCGGAGTGAAGTGTTCCGACGGGTGTCTCGATTGTAGCACTCCCGTTTGATGAATGCTGGACTTTACCGGAGATAAAATTGGTTTCCCCGACGAAGCTTGCCACAAAAGCGTTCTTTGGAAACTTATACACTTCACGCGGGGTGCCAACCTGAATGATAACGCCGTCCTGCATGATTGCCATCCGATTCGCCATAGTGAGCGCATCTACTTGGTCGTGTGTGACGTAGAACATTGTAATATTTGTTCGGTCATGGATCTGTTTGATTTCATCGCGCATCTGTTGTCGGAGGGAGGCATCGAGGTTGCTAATCGGTTCGTCAAGCAGTAGAACGCTCGGTTCAATGACGAGGGCACGGGCGAGTGCGATGCGCTGCTGTTGTCCACCCGAAAGTGTGTTGACTGAGCGGTCGCGATAGTCTACCATCTGCACCATTTCTAAGGCCCGCGTGATCTTTTCGTCCCGTTCCGATTTGCCGAGTTTGCGGAGTGTGAGTCCGTATTCAATATTTTCGGCGACGGACATGTGGGGCCACAAGGCATAGTTTTGGAATACCATCCCGGTATTGCGTTGATGCGGCGGCACGTTGTTCACAACGGTATCGTCGAACCGTAATTCGCCGGTATCGGGTTTGTAGAATCCTGCGACGATACGCAGAAAGGTCGATTTACCGCATCCAGACGGACCGAGAAGAAAGAAGAATTCGCCCTTCTCAATTTTCAGGCTCACGTCGTTAACAGCGAGCGTTGTATCAAATGCTTTTGTGACATGGGTTAATTGAACTGCAACTGCCATATTTTTAACGATTGGGTTTTCGCTCCGTTTTTTCCGTTTTGACCATCAACTCGTGCCTTTGTAAAATGTGGAAGACGAGTTGATGGTCAAAAAAACGGGTTTCTTATGTATTTCAACAACATCGGGGTTAATTGCATGTTTTCTTATCTTCACTCTTTTGCCTACGGTACGTCTTTCACGCAACGAAATCCGATTGTACTGCCAGATGAGAGATGATACCAGCGATCTGCGACACGGAGGTCTTCAGGACTCCCGCCCCATCCACCACCGCGCAGGATACGGAAGTTTTCGTTGTCTGGTGCGATTTCTCTACCGAAGCGCGGATTATTTTGTGGACTCAGGCTATAGAATTCGCCGTTATATTCATCGAAACACCATTCCCACGCATTTCCTGCCATATCGTATAGGTTATAGCCGTTAGGTGGGAAACTGCCGACTGGTGCCGTCCACTCCCATTTATCTGTTCCGTCTGTGCTTCCGAAATTCGCATCTGTATGTGTAATTATATCACCATTCGGGTATAATTTTCCAGTCAGATTTCCGCGTGCGGCGTATTCCCATTCGGCTTCGGTGGGTAACCGTTTATTTGCCCATGCGGCGTAGGCGGCGGCATCGCGCCAGTTCACTCGGATGACAGGAACATCCGGAGCATTGAAGCGTGGGTTATGCGATAGTGGTGGCTGCGGGTAGCCTGTACTTTCGACGAATTTTTGGTAGCGCGCATTCGTTACCTCATACTTGTCCATGTAAAATGCGTCGAGGGTAACAGTATGCACGGGTTGTTCGTCGCTATCCCCGATAGTAGAACCCATCTGAAACGTGCCTGCCGGAATCAGTACCATTGTGGCACCGTCGATCTCAGAAACGATTTCAGCTGTATGTTCAGTCGGGGGTAAACCTTCATCGCTCTGTGTGCAGGCGGATATACTGACACAGACGATGCAGATGAGAAGGATTTCGGCAATCTTCATAGCGTTTTTGCTATTTGTGTAGCGGTTTCGACTATCCACGCCTGTTCTCTCTCATAAACTGTGCGGAGATCCAACCAGAAAAGTCCGTCCTTGATTCTACCGATGACAGGAATTGTGACGTTTCGGAACTGTGCAGCGAGTGTTTCAGCGGAGATCTCTGAAGGTTCAAGGACAAGTGCGATGCTTGGCAATGTTTCAACCGGAAGTGCACCACTCCCGATCTGTCCGTAGGTTTCCGAAACCTGGATGTTGACCTTTTCCCCAAAGAGGTCTTGGAGTTGCGCTTTGAGTTTTTCTGCGACAACGTGGAGTGTCTCTATTGAGCGGGTGTAGCGGTTGAGCATCGGAAACTGTTCGGCGGCGGTGGTACTGTCAATGAGGTAACGTTGCAATGTTGCTGAGAGACCAGCGATGGTGAGTTTGTCAACCCGGAGTGCTCGCATCATCGGATTTTTCCGCATTTTTTCAATCCATTCCGCTTTACCGACGATGATCCCTGCCTGCGGTCCGCCGAGCAGTTTGTCGCCGCTGAAAGTGACAATATTGATACCGCTGGCGATGCGTTCTCCGACAAGTGGTTCGTGCGGAAGTCCATAAGCCGTCATATCAATGAGCGCACCGCTGCCGAGGTCTTCCATTGTCGGGATGCCTTGCTGTGCACCGAGCTCCGTTATTTCTTCTATTGTGGGTGTTGAGGTGAAACCGAGGATTTTATAGTTGCTCGGATGCACCTTGAGCAATAGTCCTGTATTCTCATTGATAGCCTCGGCGTAATCTCGGAGGTGGGTTCGGTTGGTGGTACCGACTTCTCGGAGTATCGCACCGCTTGCTGCCATCACGTCCGGGATTCGGAATGCGCCACCGATTTCGATGAGTTCTCCGCGTGAGACGATGACCTCTTTGCCGCGCGCCATCGTCTGCAGTGCAAGCAGAACAGCGGCAGCGTTGTTATTGACGACCGTGGATGCCTCGCAGCCTGTCAACTGCTGCAGAAGCGGTTCGGTGATCCTATCCCGATGTCCGCGCTTACCGGTTTCGATGTCGTATTCGAGGTTGACATAGTTTTGCGCTGCTTGCTGGATGGCCTCACAGGCATCGTTGCTTAACAAGGATCTACCTAAGTTGGTGTGTGTAACCGTGCCTGTTGCATTAACGACGGGACGCATGCGAGGTGCTGTTTTCGCCGCAATTTTCTGGAGCGTCTGTTCGGCGTATTCCGTGTGTTCTGGCAGTTGTGTCTGATTTCCGCTTAGGATTTCGCTTCGGATGTCAGCAACGACAGCACGTAGTGTTTCTATAACAAGCGGACGCGCGTAGGTGGCTTGCAAGTCGAGCATCTCCTGCATGTTCAGGAGTTTTTCGATAGCGGGTAATTGCCGGAGGAGGGTTTGTGCGTGATCAGTCGTCAAAGTGGTTTCCAAGGAATCTATTTCTTTTAAAAAATAATGATTTTAGTGACAATCTATTTGGTAGGATAGCATATTATAGATGAATTGTCAAATTCTATTGAAATGTTCGTGTGTCGTTTTCAAAGTTGAAGATGCCAAATGATTTGGCTTCTGCCATTTTTTATGGTATTCTTAATAATGTTGAAAATATACTAAAGTTTGGACAATTTATCTCACGTTTAAGTTGAGTCTTCAAAGGACGGTATATTTTTCTATGAGTTTCGTCCACTCATGGAACTGTGAAAAACGCGACCCTACTCCAGTCGGTTTCAACTCGGTAAGGGTGGCATCTGCGTAGAAACGCCTTGCTCCAGATGATGTTTAACAATTTAATCAGATAATTCGGCAGCAACGCCTTCTTGTAGGAGCGAGCTGTGCTCGCGATTCCGACGCGTGTGAAAAAATATGGAATTACCCAATTTATTTTTTAATCTTCATGCGGAGTGCTATGTCTGAAAATTGTCCAAAGCTTAGGAAAATATAGTAAAGCCCGAAAATACGTGGGCACTTTAGAAAACACAAAACACCCTCCTTGCTGGCGGGGTTTTGCGGCGTACTCGCCCAAATGCGATCTGCATTCCCAACCCCGCCAATCTTTGGGTGTATCATTAATTGTGGGCTTTACTGTAAACTTGACATCCATTGTTTTTTGTATTATTATTGGCATCCTTGAGAGACATCAGAGGCTTCGCGAATATAGTGTCAGCACACAAAGCAAGGAGGAAAACCGTGATGCCGAAAGAATTATCGCGTGATTTGCTTTCTCTTGAAGAACAGATTACCGAACAGATGTACGTTTGGACAGAGTCCATCGGTATAGATTCGGAAGTCTTAGACGAAGCAAGTTTTGACGACACCACTGAAGATATAATGACTCCGGAGCAACACGAAATCTATACTGGTTTCGCATATACCATAGCAAGTCTAACCCACGATGCTATTCATTTAGACAGCCTTGAACGCATGGATGAACAGGTGAGTATTTTTGATATAGACAGCCTGCATGAGGATTTATTGTTTTTACAAACGCAAGTGCCTGCAGACATTATTGAGGATATCGTTGCGAAGTTCAACCAGTTATTGCGTTGGTATTCAGTCCCATTTGGCGGGTTAGACGCTGTCTTGACAGAAGCCGAAAACGTCAGACAAGAAGCCATGCGGTTGTGGTTAAGCTAAATGGAGATGTCATTCCTCACAGATCGCCAGAGTTCACGAGCAGGGATGCGCTCGGTATTCAGGAGTCGATTGAGTTGATCATGACTATAGTTGTCGCTATGATCCGCAAAGTACGTCTGTGTGAAGTTCTGAAAACCTGCTAACAGAAATTGGCAATAATCCGCTAAGAGCGGTTGTCTCTTTTCAGAAAGATTTATGCTTTTCATAACTACAGAATATAACACATTTTAACGTATTGCGTAAGTCCTATGATTCTTAGCTGCAGTTACCAAAGCTTGATCGTACTCGGGATTGAGAGCTTGCCACGAGGGAACCGCTCCACCAAGTGCCTCAGTAAAATCTTCCCATGAAATTGTCTCCTCACTCGGTGTAGGAGTTACAATAACTGGAATACGGGCTTGATTTAAGGCGGAGTGGAGAATGCCGTTAATCTCAGCTTCAGAGAATTCATCAACATCAGTCACGGCAATCAGATACGGGATGCTCGACCCAAGAATATCTGTTCGCTTACATAGAATTTCGATATGTCGTGGTTGCCAATGGCTACGCTCTATTGAATAGCCGGCAACAATGAGTGTCTGAATAGTGACTTGTGTTTGAGGTGAGGTTTTGTAACCCTCGTCTACCATATTGTTTCCTGTTAGGGCAGAGTATTCCCTTCTTGCCTGTTGGTTCCGCTGCATCAAGCTTTCGTATGCTATTCTTGATTTGAGACGTTTCGTGTTGCGTCACAGACGTAGAGACTTCACGGGTGCCTTCTTAATCTATTTTAGACGCTTGAATGGTGAGTGTTTTGCCCTGTTAGAGTTTTACCATTGACGCACAGCATCTTCAACCACGGATAATTGCTCGGACTGGAGATTCCCAATTTTCTCAAGAACTTCGCTTCTGAGACTGTGACCAGACTTTGGGCATCGAAAACACCGGTATCCAGAAATCTCGTTCTTATAGGGATTTCAAATCTTGAACCACGTGCGCTTGTTGTATGCGTCACAACCGTGACAAGTGCGCGATCTTCGATGCGGGCGGGTGTGCTGATAACGAGGCAAGGTCTAATTTTGGCTACCATTCCGAGATCAACGAGCCAGACTTCACCTCGATTTTGCTTCGGTATCCACCGCCTCCATTTTGTCATGCTCAACAAAAAGTGCGTCAGCAATTTCCGTGAGTGCCTCATCTGTCAAAGGTGGAATATCCAGCAGAGCTACCTGCTTTATGATTTCAGATGCGAGCGCATGTTTTTCAATCTCAGGAAGTTGGTTGAATGCTGCCAATATGTTTTCTGAGGTTGCGTCCATCGGGTACCTCCGTGTGGCAAGAACATACAGTTCGTGTAAATTATACACGACACTCTGACGAAATTCAAGACTTTCTTTATATAAATCAGGGTCATTTAGTTTTCCAAAATTTTAGGTTTTCGATGCTCGCGGACCCCCTGTAGGAGCGACCTCTCGGTCGCGACCCTTTCCGTCCAACCGACAAAACACCTAAAACTAAATAGCCCTGTATATAAATTCCTTCCTACCAGGTTGCGATCCTGCCCACCTGCAGGATCGGTGTGTATCCAAATTATCGCTTTCCGTCTTTGAATCGTGCGATCGCGCCGCGTTTTGCGTGTTCGGCTTTCGCATAATGGGCTGGCATTTGAGAGGATTTCCAACGTCCCGCAATCTGCATATCAACAACCGATGCCTCGCCTGCATACGGATGTAGATGAAGTATTTATGAGATACGCTGTAGAAGAAACCGAATCAACTCAGAACACTCGAGGCGTTTTTACGGGGTTCTGTTCAATCCAACCTACGCGCTGATGCTCAGGGGTTGGGTAGTGGTTCATAACTATTGGTGTGTTCATGAATCCGTTGGCGTTCGCGATTGACGTTCGGGTCGGCGCGGCGAGGGATGCCAGTGATCGCATCAACGGATTCGTCTGCCTTAAAACGTAGATAGAGTTTTTGTGATTTCGCGGCGAGCGAGGGATTCTTAAGGGCGCGGTAACAGCGCATCATATTGTAGTGGGCAGCCAAATCTTCCGGGTCAACGGTGAGCGTTTTCTGGAATTCAGTTAGAGCGGTTTCATAGTCGCGTTTTAGGAAGTGCATACGTCCGAGTCTATTTCGGACACGGGTATCGCGTGGAAATTGCACAGCGGCACGCTGGAGATGCTCAATCGCCATGTCGTAGTTGCCGTGTGTCTCCTGAACGAGTGCATAAAAGTAGTGCACCTTCGCACGATGCGGATTTTCCGGTGGCAGCGTCTTCTGGATTTCAAACGCTTTTTCAAGCATCGTTTCGGCACCCTGCATATCACCTTCTTCAATTCTGACTCTTGCTACATTTACCCACCCGTCAAGGTATCCCGGCTCTATCTCGGTTACCTTCAGGAATGCGACCTCAGCGGCTTTCAGGTCGCCTTGTAAGAGGAGTCCGATGCCGTAGTCGTTCCACCGTTCGCGTGTATTGGTAGACAGTGCTTGTGAAGCCATAGGGTCCACTGCTTCGGCTGACGGCACAGGGATTGTGCCTGCTACCCTTAAGGTCGCTTTGGCAGATGCCATCACGGTAATCGGTAGATTTGGGATCGCCTTAATTTCTCCGGCGACATCTGAGGTATCACCTGTCCAGACCCACTTACCATTATCGTAACCTTTGTCTACTTGGAAGTCGGTATCTTCTGGGTCACGCACGCCAGCATAAGCCCACTGTGTATGCCACCAGTTGAATTTACGGTAGTTGAGTTTCGCCTCCACGGTGAGAATATCTCCACAATCGGACGGGATTTCGAGTCTGTAGCGTGCGGTATCGGCGGCACCCGGCGGAATAGTGTTTGAATAGAGTACCGTTCGTAGTGCCCAAGCGTTCCGCTTATTAATCAGGTTCCCGTGTGCATCCAGCATGTAGCTGCGGTAAAAATGTGCACTCGGATCAACGGGTCCGTTTCCATCGGGTGCGGCGATCCTACCGTTCCAGAAGACGATCTTTCCGTTTTCGTCGGTGGCTTTTACCTCCAACCAGATGTCGAACGCGTCAATCGTACCAGCGGGAAAACGGTGTCCAACTCCCCGTGTGCGCACCACGACATCAACCCGCGTGTTTTCGTTTCGCGTGACTTCAACCCCATCGCTTCGGATCGGTGCACTATCTGCGAATAGATCCAACGTTATCACTTCATTCTGCAAAAATTCCGTCACGGCTTTGAGTTGGTCTGAATGTTGGTTGACGAAGGGGAGTGCCGTGTTCGCAGCGGGGAAGCGATGGTTGTGGACCTTGCCGTTGATATTTGCGGCATCTGTGGAATCGACAAGCGGCATGTGACAATCAACACACTTCTTCGCCGTTTCAGGGTAGTAGAAAGACAACGCGCCTTGGTGGGAGATACCACTTTTCTGCCACTGGTCGTAGTCGTTGAAGCCGCGCACCCAACGGAAATTGTTGACAGGTTCGTCGAGGTGCACTTTATGGCAGGTTGAACAGAATTCAGCAGTGTTTTGACGATGGAACGGTTTGAGGAAACTCTTTTTGTGCGGTTCCGGGTCAAGTCGGATGAGGTAGTTATGCAAATTCCGAATGATCGGGTTATCGCTGGCAGCGATGTCGTGAAGTGGCGGATATTTGATCACGTAACCACTGTTGCCCATCGTATCTTTGACGCGTTCGATAGAGTGGCACGCCGTGCAGGCGAGTCCTGCTTGTGCGGCAGGCGTATGGAGATTCTCACGTATGGGTTTGTCCATCACGCCGTTGAGTAGAATCGCTGGGTCGTGGCAACCGCCACACCACTTAGAGGATTGGATGCCGTTGACCTCCTGCATATAGGTAATTGACTTACGATACCACTGGTTATTGAAAGAGGAGAAGTGATGGGCGGATTCGTTCCACTGCTGATAGATATCTGGATGACACCCTTTTGTGGCACAGGTTTTCGACGTGAGAAAGAAATCGGTCGGGATTAGCGCGCCTGTTTCTGTTTCAACGGCTGCTGGAAAAAAGTGTCCGGTAGTGCCGCCACCTTCTTCGTACATACTCGTGGGTGGGAGCGTGGGGTTTTCGACGAGATACATTTCATTTGGTAGGTAGTGTTGCGTGAGTTTCGCGCCAATTGGGAAGATAACGACGATAGCCAATACGCCTACGGTTATCTTCCGCAACAGTGGCGTAAGAAGTTCAGCACCTCTCAGTAGGTAAATGCAGAAAAGGAGGCAACCCGCACTCACACTGACGATGTGTGTGATGAGAAGCCACCGATAGGGGGTTGTGGCACCGACAATCATCAGATAGACACCGCTGATGATACCAACGGCTATTCCGATAACCCCCAATTGTCCGAGTGTTGAGACGCTCTGCTTCTGAATATGGGCTTGCAAGCCACGCCCTAAATACTTATAGACATAGACGCAGAACGGGAGTATCAGGACGATACCGAGTCCAACGTGGAGCAGGACGTTGAAAATATAAAAAAGCGTCGGTTCCCCGAAGCTGAACAGGTACGCGCTGTTGAGCAATAGAATGAGAAAGGCAGCTAAAGAAAGTTTCCGCATTTTTTAACTATTAGTAGGTTTTTGCGATTAATCATATATAATTGATCGGCGCGCTTACAAAGCGCGCCTACCGGATGCATCGCGATGATCGCTTCAATGGGCAATCATCTGTTTTTGATGAGACTTATACCTTTCAAGTGTATTTCATCGTACCATTGGCGAAATTCTTCTTCAGACAATTTCTTACCTAACGTTTCCACCTGAATCGTGGCATCGCCAGGAATGTCAACGGCGAATACCTCATGTGGAATCTCGTGATTCACTATGAAGTTCTGTGTTTCTATGATAGCCCTATTGATGAGGTGTTCCGCGCCATCAGAATCAATCCAGAGCGTTTCTGCGATCCCATTTGTGACAAACCATGCGTCCTCACCGTATAGTCCGTAAGAGAGTCTAATGCGTCTGACAGAGGGTATGCCTTTCTTGATTTGCCCATCCGCGGAATCTGCTTCACTTAAAAATCGGCTTTCATATTTCAGGTAGCGCAGACCGAGCTCAGGCGAAACCCAAATTCTTTCAAAACTACCTTCTTGTTGGTCTGGCTGTTTTGCTTCGAGGACATAACACGGGAAACCGTTGAAAAACTCGGATTTTAGGATACGGAAGTTTTGTTCTTTCAGATAGGTCGGTAAATCTCGTCCATCAAGGCTGTGGAGCCATCGCCTCGGATCCACCCAGTCTTTTGAAGTATCTAATTCGGCTCCTGTCTGGCTTTTTAATAACAAATTCTCGGAAACCTGCGAGTTATGCCGAAAATGGTAACTCTGTTCTCCTGTTTTAGAGTATGTTATCTCCAAAGTTCCGCTTGGCGATGAAATGAGAGTTGCTCTCGGCGTTTGCGTATTGTTGGAAAAGCCTTCTTCAAAATCCATGCGTGTATGCCATGGATCGAATGCAAGACGCCCCTTCCAAGTGCTATAGGCACCAAGCATTCCGGGTTGTGTAAAGACATATAGACATTCTCCCTCACCAGACAGAGCGGCTCCGTCATAATTCCGCATGCCGAGTAGAATCATATTGAAATCGCTCGCAGCTTCTACGGCGTTCTGTGGTAAGACTGGCAGTGAATCTTCTTGCGCGAATGCCGTCGTGAAGCACGCGAAGAAAACAAAACTGGAAATTACAAAACGGATCGTCTTCATGTTTAAAAGAAACATTGTTGTTCTCCTATCTCCTGTTAAGAGGGTTTATTAGAATGTACCACTGGAGGTAACCCGCATCGGGAGGGGTTCTGTCAGTTCAGAGATCCATCCACCCGGAAGTAGCGGATTCTCTCCACCTGTCACCTTCAAATATGAGACATAGCGCGGAATTTTCTGACGAGACGCTTCATGGAAGAGCCGCTTTATCTCTTGCCATGTTTCGTCTCGCCAAGTGGCGATCTCGGGCGAATCCTTTGCCATTCCATCTGTACTTGTCAAATCGGCATAGAGTTCCACAGCCTTGGTGAGATTGGTTCGGATTTCGTCCTCAAGCACAGGAATTTTCTCTTCGATTTCAGCGAGGGCCAATCCGAAGAAACGTTCCTCTTCAGGTTCAGTGACGCTTTCGGCTTCAGTTTCAGCGGACAGAGTGTTCTCCTTGGTTTGTACTTCCATCTCGGAAAATTGTGCTTCTTCCGCGGAAAAGTCTTCAGCATCTGTTGATACATCGGAATCCATAGATGTGGAAACGAGTTCTGTTTCATCAACCGCATCGTTTGTTTGAACCATCGATTTGTCCGAAGGTTGAGACTTAACGTGCTGTTCTGGCGTGACGGTTTTGTAAATCGTTATCGTTTCTTGCGGCTGATTTGCGTTGTGAATCAGAATACCGAAGAGTATCGCGACACTGCAGAGTAATACACCACCCCAAAATAGTTTCGATTTAAACATAATGAAACGCTCCTTCAAGTCATGCAGAGATAAATCCTGATTTGATAGTAGGATTTATGTCTGGATAGGAGCTGCAGTTATTTTACTAAACAACTCCAGCAAAGTCAAGAAGTTTTCGGTTATCAGTTATCAGGCTGCTGTCCGTATTGTTTGAGGAATTCTGCCTTAGACAATTCCTTACGGTTCACCCAAATCACGGCATCGTCGGGAATATCAACGGTGAATGTCTCTGGTGGTATGTTGTGATTCACCTTGAAGTTCTTTATCTCCAGCGTCTGTCCAGAGATTATAGGATCCTCCACCTTAAAGTCGAGCCAAGCGTGTTCATTAATGATTGTTTTAGGGAACCATATCTCTCCGTGTTGCTGATAGGCGATCGTCGTGCGGGTGATAGTGAGAGCTTCCATCGGAATGTCGCTGTCGAGCGCGTCTACCGGACGAGGGATTTGGTATTCATATTTTAGGTATCGAAATCCTCGTTCGGGCGCGATCCAAATTTTTTCAGATCTCTTCCCCTGTTTTGCTTCCAAGACATAACACAGAGTATCGTTGAAGACCTCGCGTCCTGTGATCTGGAAGTTTTCGCTCTCAAGGTAAGTTGCTAAATCTTTACGTCTCAAGGTGAGCCACCATCTCGGGTCCACATCATGATACGGAATAATTAGTTTAGGTTCTTTGCTAAAGTAGGTTTCAGGTTTAAAATGGTAGTTAAATTTTCTGTTATTGTCAAACTCCCACATTCCGATTGGTATAAGGAGCGTCGTTGTTCTGGGTGAATCGAAGCGGGTATTCTCTGAATCGAAAGCGATATTGCCGGTAACAACGTCGGTGTCGAGGGTGTCGAACGGGGGGACTCCAAGGGTGTAAACGACTTCTCCTTCACCGGATTTGAGTAGTGCATTATGATGTTTAATAGCTGCGAAGAGTGCCTTGAGATCAAGTTCGTCTTCTGCTGCGTCTTGTGCAGGTGTTTCTTGTGCGAATACTGTCGTGAAGAACGCCAAAAAAATAAAACAGGAAAATAGGGAATGATATGGCTTTGTGTTTAAAAGGGACACTGTTTTCCTCCTATATTTAGTTTTCATTGTGGAAACTCTTAAAATCGTCTTGCATGGCGGATTTATCGGATGTTACCCTTACCCCGGGGGTAACCCGCATCGGGAGGGGTTTCGTCAGTTCATAGATCCATCCGCCCGGAAGTAGCGGATTCTGTGCTTCACCTGTCACCATCACATAGGACGTGTACCTCGCAATTTTTCCGGTGTACGAGACATCCTCAAACAACCGCTTCACCTCTTGCCAAGTTTCGTCGCGCCATGTGGCAATCTCGGGTGACAAACCTGCCATTCCATCTGTGCTTATCAACTCGGTGTAAAGTTCCGCAGCCTTCGTGAGGTTGGTTCGGATTTCTTCCTCAAGCGTAGGGATTTTCTCTTCAATTTCAGCAAGTGTTAACCCAAAGAACCGTTTTTCGGATTGCCGGATATTTGAGGTTTCACTGTCAGCGGATGTGCTTTTACGATTGTTCTTACTCGGGATAACGGTCTTTCCGAACTGGTTTCGCAGTGCCAATTTTGCATTAATGTCAAGGATGATAGGTGTATCAACGATTTCGATCGTGTGCTCAGATTGTGCCTCAAAATTATACGGTTCCTGATAGCGGAGAAGGTATTGGTTGCCGACACCGAGTCCCAACATAATTAAAACAGCAGCCGTGCCGAAAGCCGCCCACGGCACCAGCGGTTTCGCAACTGGCGGCGGTATCGGATTCATGTTGGCAACTTGTCGGACGACACTGTCCATGAGGTTAGCAGGTAATTGTACGCTACCGAGTATCTCGTGAATCAAGAGATCTTCTCGCTCCTGTAGACGCTTTTTCGCGCGGCGAAGTCGACTGTTGATCGTGTTCACCGACACACCTAAAAATCTGCCAATTTCCTTTGCAGTCATTTCACCGAGATAATGGAGGGTTACTACCGTGCGTTCACTCTCTGGTAGTCTTTGCAGAAGCTTTTTGACGACTTCATGACGATGCTCGGTGATTTCTGTCTCCCGTTGCTCTGATACATAACGTTTGTAAGAAGAGTTCTCTATCTCTACCACAGATGTGCCCTCCAGCGATTGCGTCGAAAGTTTCTTCTTTTGGATCCACCGCTTGCAAAGATTATTCGCAATGACATAAAGCCACCCCGCAAGCTGATTAGGATTCCTCAGCATTGAGAGTTTCTTGTATGCCTGAAGGAAGGTATCTTGTGTAATTTCTTCAGCGATGTGAAAGTCGCCAATCTTGCGCCACGCAAGCGCGTGGACGCTCTTTTGATACTTTCCGACTAAGGTGGTGAACGCCTCGTCGTCGCCTGACAAGATACTATGAATCAGTTGAACATCATCTTTTTCCATCAGGGTTCTCCATCAGGGTGTATTCAGCAGGTTTTCGATTAAAATAGACACCGATTCTTTCAACCGATACATGACTATCATACAAATTGCCCAAGGATTAGTGTTCAATTGTTAAAGATACAATTTTATGGCAGAAAATGTGCATAATTTTTAGAAAAAGCGAAAAAATCTGAATTTTTGTCTAAAAACTGGCAAAATTCGTGCAATTGTTGATAAAAATGAGAAATTTGATAGATATACGTGGGTTTGGTATAAGAAATAGAAGATTTTGTGTTAGAGAGGGACTCCTTATGGCGTAATTCGGATCTCAAGTTATAACCCTCAGAATGAGAACCAGAAAGAGCCACGCACCGACTCGCCATTTATCGCTGAGTTTCATTTCGCACCTCTGCCAGATTTGACCCATCCCCACGTTGAAACGAACCGTCCGACAGGATTCACCGCCACCAAACCATTCGGTTGCCAAGATGGGTAAGAGCCTTCCGTTATGAGTTTCAAATCGCCGCCATTAACGTTTATGACCCCAATATAAACGTTCGCTCCAAAATGGGTACAGGCAAGCTGCGTGCCATCCGGGGACCAAGACGGATAATCTTCATCACTGCTTGTGAGTTCTACGATGTTTGATCCATCCGCGTTCATTAAAAAAATACCACCCTCAAGAACGTTTCGGTAAGAAACAAAAGCGATTTTTTGCCCATCAGGAGACCACGCCGGCGCGTCGTCTTCAGCCCGATGCTCAGTGAGTTGCTGCAAGCCGGTGCCATCCACATTCATAACATAAACGTCGCGTGCCTGAGAGTTGCCTGCCTGATCAATTATTTTTGCAGCGAAAGCGAGCTGGTGTCCATCGGGGGACCAAGCAACATCATGGATTGTACTACCAGAAAGACGGTGTACTGGCACTCGAACTGCCTCCACTTTTCCTGTGCGGATATCAAAAACCATGATGAACAAAGTGCCGCCGTACGCGATTCTTTTCCCATCGGGGGACCAGGCAGGACGCGTAGAAGAAGTGTAATCTTTTTTCAAAACAGTCAAATTGCCGCCATCTGCATCCATCAAATGAAGCGTCCCTATGCCTCCATGGATGGCGAAAGCAATCTCTGCGCCATCTGGAGACCACGTTGGCCAGCCCTTGTGTAAGTCGGGACTGTTGGTAAGCACACACCGGTTTGTTCCATCCGAATGGATCGTCCCGACTTCCTCAGTACCTGTACC
>JAKZUG010000310.1:0-3141 GCA_047516705.1 Candidatus Poribacteria bacterium
ATTCATCGTATGTTTGTAGTAGCGCAATTCATTGCGCGTTAGATTCGACGACATTCCGTAGGTTTAACTACTACGTTCAACGACAAAGGAAAATATCGTACGATAAAGTAAACGGTAAAAATCCGTTATACGGAGATCAAACAATGGGGCATATACGAACAGGCGTTCTTCCCAAGACACAACAATGGCAAGATATTGTCCAACAGATTGCGGAGAGACACATATCTGAGGCTGAAGTTGCGGATATTGCTCAACAAACAATTCAAAATGTAAGATCTCAATTTCGTCATATCATGCGGGATAATGGCGTTTTAGGAGCGTTTCAATTCCTAGTCAATCTCGCTGTTGCCTCGCGTGAAGAAAATCCTCAAGCGTGGCTATTAAATGTTGGGATTGAACTTCCCGATAATCCGACACCGCTTTCCTTTGCGAAAGCGGTCAGTGCATGGATCGAGCCGCAAAGGGATTCTTTTGAATACAGTGAAATTGCACAAGGGGCTGCTGGCGATGCGATTTCCAATTGGTATCGTGAGAATCAACTAACAACCGAAAGTCTGTTTAAGTCATTAGAAGACCCATTTGAAGTCTGGCGTAAAGCCGGGGATGGTGCGGGATTCTGTGAGTTATCTCGTCTGTTTTTCGCAAAATTCACACAACGGTATCTAGCATATTTCCTTGACAGAGAAGCCTCAGCAGCTTTGGGAAATTTTGGTCAACAACTTGAAAGACACATTGATACTATTTCTTTGCATGCCTTTGAAACGGCAAAGATAACCCAGTCTTTCGCAGCAGGCTGGTTTAACAAGCATGCAAAAGGAGGCGTTCCCAGCGAAGAAGAGATTCAGGGATTTTTATCGATTGCTCTTGGGAAGATGCGTGATGAGTTACAACGGGAGGGCGATGGAGAATGAGAAATGTCCCTCCACGAATTGTACTATGCAACGGTGCAGATCTGCCTAGAGAGTTGGCTCAATCTGAGCCTTTGGTTCTTGAATATCGAGAATCTGCCGCTAGCAGACCAAATATCAAACTTGCCCTACCTGATTTTGTTCGTGATGTATCTCACCTTCCCAATCGTATCCTCGATTTGTTGGAGATTGCTGCCTATGTCTTTTGTGCGGACCGGCTGACCTCTCGTGGGCGTAAAGACAACGTAGAGTACCATAACTGGTCGAGGTTATTTCATTTTGCCATTAAAGTCCGAGATTTCGACTTTTGGAACACTCACGATGTAAAAGAAAAACTTAAAGAAGCACTCGTTTTCATGTCCGGCGATCGAGCATATCATTTTACTTTCCAACCAGAACATTCAACGCCTCCAACGAGCCTGTTTGATACGGAAAAGTTTCAAATTGAGCCACAACAAAATACGAGAGTGATTCTTTTTTCAGGTGGGCTGGATTCGTTGGCTGGAATTGTTGAATGTCTTGAAAACTCGTCTGACCAGCTTTGCCTCATTAGCCATCGCTCTGGCCAAGGGACGGCAAAAACACAAAATCAACTGATTAATGCACTTCATGAATGGTATCCAGATCGAATCAAGTACTACAAATTTAGTTGCAAGTTGCACGGAATTCGAGCCAGAGAGGAAACCCAGCGGACTCGTGCTTTTTTATACACATCTATTGCTTACGCTTTGTCACACGTGCTTTTCCAAGAGGAGATTTTTGTTTACGAAAACGGGATTACCTCGATCAACTTTCCAAAACAACAGAATCAGATAAATGCAAGAGCCAGCCGCACAACCCATCCAAAAACGATGACCCTTCTCGAAAATCTCTTTTCGGAAATCGATCAATCGAAAATCAAAATTAGCACTCCTTTCTTATGGAAAACTAAAACAGATATTTTTCATATCCTAGATGAAGTTGGACGAAGGGATTTAATCACAAGCACAGTGTCTTGCAGCCAAACGTTTAAGCTGGGTAGCCAGGCGACTCACTGTGGCGGTTGCTCACAGTGTATTGATAGACGATTTGCTGCCTATGCTTCAAAATTAGATGATGTGGACGAAGGCGGCATTTACGCATTGGATTTTATTCAAAGAGAGATCGAAAATAGTGAGGTCAAAACCACACTGATTGATTATGTTCGTCAGGCGAAAGAACTTGCCTCGCTAAACATCGAGGACTTTTATTGCCAAATGTTCAGTGAGTTAGCTGATTTTATTGATTATGTACCCGGAATGAACGAACTAGAGAAGATTGAAACGGTTTGGAAACTTTCCCAGCGTCATGGTGAGCAGGTCTCGCACGCCATCCACAGTATGCGGGAGATACATGATAATCCATATCACCCATTACCAGAAAAATCGTTTCTGCAAATAGTTGCAAAGAGAGAGTATTTAATGCGTCCAGAATCACAACCTAGTGCTATTGAATTGTTCTATGCTTATTCCCACAAAGATGAAGAGTTACGGCAACAACTTGAGAACCATCTTGCCGGTTTGAGATGGCAAGGTGTCATTAAAGATTGGCACGATCGAAAAATAGGTGCTGGTGGAGAATGGGAAGGACAAATTGATGAACATTTGAATACTGCCCACGTAGTTCTGTTGCTTATCAGTTCAGATTTCATGGCGTCTGATTATTGTTATGATGTTGAGATGAAGCGCGCCATGGAACGGCACGAAGCTGGAGAAACACGTGTGATCCCTGTAATACTACGTCCTGTTTTTTGGCGAGAGTCGCCCTTCCGTAAGCTTCTAGCACTGCCTACAGATGGGCAAGCTGTGACTCTATGGAACAATCAAGATGCGGCGTTTACAAATATTGCAGAAGGCATCAGGAAGGTTATTGAGGAACTCAATCAGGAATAAACCTGTCGAAATATTTGAGAGTAGAGAGGGGTTTCAAGCCCGCCTATATTCGTTGCTTTGAACTCCGATCTCATCAGAGGAGCACAGAGAAAAATAAAAAAATACTCTGCGCTCTCTGAGGTTAATTTAGGCCACTAAGACCTATTCCCAAACTCTTTTATGACAAAATGCTTTCACTTAATCTCAAACCCACCCACAAACCGATCAAAGCCTACGACGCCGCAATCAAGCAATTTGACCGGCTTGGCGTTACGCACGAGACCGCTGTCCGATCGGCATTTCAATCTCTGCTTGAATACTGTGCACGGCAGTTTAACTTGACC
>JAKZUG010000311.1:0-3171 GCA_047516705.1 Candidatus Poribacteria bacterium
CCAGCAGTCGCCCACAAGTATTCGTGAGCGTGTGCATGCGCGCCGACCCAGCCCATCTGTCCTATCAACGTCCCGCATTCGCTGTCCGGTGAAATCGGAGATAGGTCGGGATGATACCCTCGTTCTCGCCAGCGTTCGTAGCGATAACTTTGCGGTGGCGGCGCTGTTAAAGCATTTGTCAGATACGGATTGGTTAATGTTGAATCCACTCGCGATTTTACTCCTCAGTCAGGATTAAGGTTAGTGTATCGTGTGGTCTGCAGACCTCAACGACTTGCCTATCCTTTAACTATACCATGTCTAAGAGAAAATAGCAAATTTTAAAGGACTCAACTCAGGGCTATTTAGTTTTCCGTTTTTTCTTGGGGTCTTGATCCCCCGGAGACCCAGTAGGAGCGGTTAGAAACCGATCCGGGTCTTGAAAAAACCTTCAAACGCCGATAATTTCTTAAAACGAAATGACCCTATACGGATCCGGATTTTTTCTTGACGCGAACTTTCTATCTGTGCTAAAATCTTCTTGACGAGCAAGCGTCTGTTGACGTTGTCCTGAAAGGCTCCCTATTTCGCTGCGACGGCGAAAGGAATAACATCATGGCATTTACCGATTTCAAGACGATCCCTGAAGTTCAGGAAAGATTCAGTATCAAACACTTGGAAAATGACTTTGTAAGGGGTGAGCAAACCGCAGGTTCCCTTCGGTGTAATTTCAGCAAGAATTAGAATTTAGTCGGCAATACCTTGATGTTTTCGCATCCGAGGCGGCGAGGTGTGAAGCCATTATCTTTCGTGTCTTGCGAGAACTCTATAAGACATACGCGGAGGAGTACGCACTCTGGATAAAGAAACCTCTCGCTTACGATGAGATTTTAAGTGGGATTCCCGATTACTTTATCTCTACCCGCTCTGAATTGGGTAAACTCCTTGTCGGTTCGCCGTTGATAACACTGGTTGAGGCGAAAAAGAATGACTTTGAAGAGGGATGGGGGCAATGTCTTGCAGAGTTGGTAGCGGCACAAAAGATAAACGCAGCACCGGACCTTCCAGTATACGGTATTGTGAGCGATGGAACCTGGCGGCAATTTGGGCAGCTTGTTAGGGATGCCTTCACTCAAAACAGAACCAGTTTTAGTGTTGATAATTTGCCGACTCTCTTTGGAGCCGTCGATTCTGTTTTCAAAGCAGCGAGGCATACATCTATTAGGGAGATTTGAAACTCGTTATGACTTCGCTATCTTCAAAGTTTTTAATCCCGTTTCTGATTTTCTGTCTTTTCTTCGGATGCGGAACAGACGAAGAAGAACCTGATGGGCGTTTTCCGCTAATCACGTTGAAAAAACTTCACAGCGAAGGGGACTACGTCTGGTTTGAATTAAATGCCGACCCCGCCCCGGAAAAGGAACTCCATGTCCTCATTGAGAGCTATTCCGTCGAGAACCCTGAAACCGGATATACATGGCTAAGGGTCGGCAAATCCGTCAAGCAAGTCGAATTTGGCTTATCTCTCAGTAGTGGGACTACATGGAACGCCTCTGTTGTCCCGTTGTCAGTAGCGAATGTGAACGCCTATCCGCTCCAAGGCACGGAAGCGGCTGGGGCCTCTGAGTTTCCGAAGTACTACGCAGCCGCACCCTCAACACGCACAGCCGATGCGGGCAGTCCTTCAAAACGCAAGCATCGGAAACCTGTCTATCTCGACTTCACACCTCCACCGCCGGATCCGAATGCCTCGGAGGGTATGGTCGGTATCCCCGTAGGCGAGTTCCGAATGGGCAGCACCGTCATTGAAAACGAAAAGCCGGTGCATACTGTTTACCTTGATGCCTTCTACATCGACAGATATGAGGTGACCAACGCCGAGTATAAAAAGTTCGTTGATGCTAACCCAATTTTCAGAAAAACCAACTTCCCTGCCGACTTCCACGACGGCAATTACCTCGCCCACTGGACTGAGGATACATATCCGAGCGGGCAAGAACACCATCCTGTAACATACGTGAGTTGGTATGCAGCCATGGCGTATGCGCGCTGGGCAGGCAAGCGTTTACCGACGGAATCAGAATGGGAGAAGGCAGCGCGCGGTGGATTGCCGGGTGTGAAGTATCCGTGGGGCAACACTGCTACCCCCGGCACTGCTAACGCTGCTGGTGTATCCGGATCGACCCTGCCTATCGGTAGCTATCCACCGAACAGATACGGCTTGCATGATATGGCAGGCAACGTGCATGAGTGGTGTCTTGATGCATACGATGCGGCGTTTTATGAGGCATCGCCGCGTGAGCATCCGATTGCGGGTGCGGCAACGATTTCTGAGGTGCTTGGTGTCTATTTCACGGATGTTGCGAGCGATCGTGTGTTGCGGGGTGGCAGCTGGCAGAGCAGTGTTGAAACATTGCGGGTCGCAGCGCGACACGGGGCCCTCTCTCCGAAGGCGGCTACGGCACAGGTCGGTTTTCGGTGTGCGCGGCGCGTGGATGCCCCTGTGGATGCCCCTGTTACCTTGCAGACGGCTCTGCCCGCAGGCAGCACGATCGACTCCGACGCGCCTCTCATCTTTACCTTTGACGCCACTCCGAAGAACGTGAGTGTCAACACTGGGACAGTGGAGACGCTCGGCAAGGATGTCAGTGTCACTGGACCCTTTGACCCTGGTAAATTGGCATTAGTGCTGCGATGGGGAGATGGGCTGCAGCTGTTGTCATACGATGTGCGGCACTCGGTGCGTTATGTTTCTGCTAGTCCGCGTGTCGGTAGCACGATTGAGAGCAATGATACCCTCACCTTCAGTTTTGATGGCACCCCTGAGGGTGTAAAGGTCAACAAAGGCACCGCAAGTGCTTCTGGCAACACTGTCACAATCACGGGACCCTTCACACCCGGAACATTGAACTTGCAGGTGACATGGAAAGATGGAAGCCAAATACTACAATATACCGTGCGGAAACCGATCGCCTATACCTCTGTGAACCCGGTTGCCGGTAGTACCATTGAAACTGATGCTACACTCACTTTGCGGTTTGATGGCACCCCATCGGATGTAAAGGTTAATAACGGCACCGCAAGTGCTTCTGGCAACACTGTCACAATCACGGGACCCTTCACACCCGGAACATTGAACTTGCAGGTGACATGGAAAGATGGAAGCCAAATACTACAATATACCGTGCGGAA
>JAKZUG010000312.1:0-7719 GCA_047516705.1 Candidatus Poribacteria bacterium
GTTGTAAACTCCGTGAAAGCAGAGTGGATGTAATACTCGATCAGTGGGATTTAGGCCCAGGTGATGATATAACATTATTTATGGAAAACCGAGTTAGGAATTCTGATAGTGTTCTTGTGATGTGCACAAATGAGTATATAAAAAGAGCGAATGTTCGTGAGTGTGGCGCAGGATACGAGGGATATATCATTACTGCTGAGCTTGTTGAAGATGCGGGAACGGACAAATTCATACCTATAATTCGCCAATCGTCAGATGAGGAGAAAACTCCAACTTTTTTGACGCTTTGTAAACCACCATCATTAACCCGAATCGATTCTTGTCAAGGTTCTATTCAGAAGTGCGTTGTATAAACAGCCTACTCTACTGCGGGACCCTATCCGCTTGTACAACCTAATCCTCTGGTAACGAGACTGATTTTGTTCTCTCAGTCATGATCAGATTGAGTATCTCATCAGCAACGAATATACGATTGCGTTGTTGACCTGTCATTTCCCTGAGTTTACCCCTTTCAACAAGATAATCCACTCCGCGTTGAACAGTAGGGAACGTTGACTTCCATGCCTTCACCAATTCTGAAATTGCGACAATCGGACTGCCGAACAGATGATCAATTAATAGGTTTACTGCTCTCGGTACCCGTGAACCTGTCGCTATTTCCTTATATTCTTCTTTTAGCGCAAGTAGCTTTTGAATTGTTGACAAAGCATCTTCTGACTGTTGATAGATGCCTCGTAAGAAAAATGTGAGCCACGCTTTCCAATCACCTTGTTGGCTTATGTTCAACAGCAATTCATAATAAGTATCTCTATGCTGTTCAAAAAAATCGGAGAGGTACAGAAGTGGTTGTGATAACAATCCTCTTTCCATCAACATAAAAATAATGAGGAGCCTACCAATTCTTCCGTTTCCGTCAACAAATGGGTGAATTGCCTCAAATTGATAATGAACCAGGGCGCATTGAATCAAAACCGGTTCTTTCGGGTTAGAATGGATGTACTTCTCCAAGTCTGAAAAACACGTGTTCATTTCTGAGACTGGTGGTGGTACATAGGTTGCGTCCATCAAAGTACACCCCGGTTTCCCAATCCAGTTTTGACTTGTGCGCATTAACCCTGGTGCTGCATGTTCACCGCGGATTCCGCTCATTAAAACTTTGTGGATTTCGCAAAGTAACCTAGAACTCACCGGCAAGTTTTGTAACCTTTTGATACCATATTCCATAGCGTTGACATAGTTGA
The DNA here is from genome assembly GCA_047516705.1 of Candidatus Poribacteria bacterium. Lineage (GTDB taxonomy): Bacteria > Poribacteria > WGA-4E > WGA-4E > WGA-3G > WGA-3G. The sequence goes on from JAKZUG010000312.1 coordinate 1,242, forward strand.
CGAGTTCCTGTACGTCAGGTATACGTGGTGATTCGGTTTTATCAGCTTCAAACAGAAAGAGTTGGTCCAAACCGGATTGCGTATTCTCAATTCTGGAACTCATTACGGCTTCTCGCCGAATAAATGGGCCAATCAACAGATGCGGATTCGGCAGTAGTTGACCAGCACCGGATAATTCTCCGAGTTTGATGTTTGCTTCTGAGAGAAGATTCGCCAATTCCCAGTCCAATTCAATTTTGGGAGGAAGTGAGTTCGGCACATAAGCCCAATACGGATGTCTACCTATGCTACGGAGACATTTGCCTGCACTTGAATTTCTGAAATTTTCTGGATTCATTTTTAAATCACTTTACGTTAATAAACGTGAGTTCGACTAAACAGGATAGATATGTTCAAGGTTCATACGGATCCCTGAAATCACCATAATATCAGTAAAACCGAACACATTCTTACGTCTATAGGGATTGGGTTGTTGGGTTTCGCTATATCTATTTATAGGAAACGGTCATGGACAAGCAGAATTCTCTGTATAAACTAAAGGTTCTTGGTGTTTTACCGCTCTACCCAACCTACATTTAGATTTAGATTTTATTATCGAACTCACGTTTAATAAGGATTAGCGTTATTAACGTTTGTGCCACTTTACGTTAATAAGGATTAGCGTTATTAACGTTTGTGCCACTTTACGTTAATAAGGATTAGCGTTATTAACGTTTGTGCCACTTTACGTTAATAAGGGGTGATGCGTCCTATGTCGGATGCGAAGTTCACTTAAGAGTTGGCATAAAACATCAAGCATGCTATAATGCTTTCAAATTATAGCACTATTGCTAAAGGATGGCAAAGGTCAACTACCCAAGTCTAAAGTCTTGGGCTTGTGCGAACCGCCTGCCAAGCGGTCAATCCATGAGTTAAACGGTCGACTACAGTAACACATCGCAGCACTGGGCGTGGCAGTCCACAAGATGTTTCGGATGCTCCCCAAGTCCGATTCCTCTCCGTGTCTGTGATCTGGATGGGGCAACATATACCCCGTAAGGGAGAAGACAAACTTATGTTTGTGCCTGTAAAAACCAAAGATGGACAGCAACTCATGCCTATGCACGCCGCACGAGCCAGAAAACTCATCAAGCGTGGCGAAGCAACACCTTACTCGAATAATGGCATTTATTGTCTCCGCCTAAACAAAGAACCGTCTGATAGAGATACACAAGACATCGCTGTCGGTGTTGATCCCGGTAGCAAAAAGGAAGGCTTTACCGTAAAATCAGAAGCACATACCTACTTGAATGTGCAAGCCGATGCTCACAGCAAAGTCGGTAAGAAAGTTGAAAAGCGTCGAGAGTTGCGTAGAAGTAGACGTTCACGGAAGTGTCCGAACCGAAAGAACAGAACCAACCGCTTGGCGAACAAGCACCGTATTCCTGCTGGCACACGCGCACGTTGGGACTGGAAACTTCGCATCCTTGATTGGCTATCAAAGTTATTCCCTATTACCTATGTTTGTGTGGAAGACATCAAAGCGCGAACGATAGAATATGCCAAGAAATGGAATACCTCTTTTAGTCCACTCGAAGTTGGAAAACAATGGTTCTATACTGAAATCGAAAAACGGTGGAAGTTGCTGACTTTACAAGGTTGGGAAACCAAAGAGATTCGTGATAGACTCGGACTCAAAAAGTCGTCAAAGAAGTTATCAGAAACATTCGACGCACATTGTGTGGATAGTTGGTGTTTGGCGTATCACAGTGTTGGCGGCGTTCCTACCCCTAATAATACAGACTTGATGTGTGTTTCACCCATACCGATTGTGAGACGTGAACTTCACAGGCAAACCCCTCAAAAAGGGGGTAAGCGTCCACGATACGGTGGCACGACTTGGAATGGATTCGTCAAGAATACACTTGTTAATCACACTAAACATGGATTGACACGGATTAGTGGCTTTGGCAAAACCGGTATTTCGCTATATTCTTTGGAAGGAAACCAGCGTCTTTGCCAAAATGCTAAAATACCAGACTGTAAGGTGCTAACACGCCTGAACTTTACTTATAGGAGTGGGCTTTCCTCCCAAAGCTAAAGCATTGGGTTTCCAGCCCAAAGATCAGATGAACGAAACATCAATTGAGTTACTCAAATCATTAACACAAGCAGACGGGATTCCGGGTTACGAGGGAGAGGTGCGGGATATTTTTCGTGAGGCTGTCTCAGACGTTGGTCCAATTGGGACAGACAAATTAGGGAGTATTTTCTGCACGCGTGCTGGAAATGCTGAATCCCCGCGAATTCTGCTTGATTCACATTTAGACGAAATCGGTTTCGTCGTGCAAAATGTCACGGATAACGGTTTCGTCAAGTTCCTACCGCTCGGTGGCTGGTGGGCACACACACTTTTAGCACAACGGGTTAATATCACCACGAAGTTAGGCAAAGTACCCGGAGTCATCGGTTCAACCCCGCCGCATCTGCTTTCAGGTTCACGTGATAAAGTCTTAGACATAAAAGACCTTTTTATTGATGTAGGTGCTGAAAGCGAAGAACAAGCGATGGAGGAGTATGGGATTTTACCCGGATGTCCAATCGCACCTTACGGTCCATTTAGTCAACTGAAAAATGAGAAATTTCTCACTGCAAAAGCGTTCGATAATAGAGTCGGTGTTGCACTTGTAATAGAAGCACTGTTGAATCTTGACGAACATCCAAACACTGTTATTGGTTCTGGAACTGTGCAGGAAGAGATTGGACTACGTGGTGCGAGAACAGTCGCGGCAAGTGTGGAACCTGATCTCGCAATTGTGCTTGAGGGACCCCCTGGCGATGATACCCCAGGATTAAGTGTCGGAAATTCACAAGGGAAACTTGGTGGCGGTGTACAAATTCGGATCATTGATTCTTCAATGATTGTCAATCCGAAATTGGCGGATTTTGTGATTGAAACAGCGAAAGAAAATGAAATACCGTATCAACTTGGGGTGCGTCAATCTGGTGGCACGGATGGTGGTGCAATCCATCAATTCGGGAGAGGTGTGCCGTCCGTTGTGCTCGGTGTGCCGTCCCGTTATATTCATAGCCATGTCTCAATTATTAACATTGATGACTACACCGCAGCGTTGGATTTGACGATGCATCTTGTGCGATCAATTGACGCATCTGTTTTGGAAGGATTTCTGTTCGATTAGTCACGTTTTGAAGCGTGTTCTCTTACTTGGAGGATAAACAGTGGAAACTACCTTACCGAAAATCTCGTTTTGTGGGCATCAAATCAGTAAGTTGTTGATTGGGGATAACCCGATTTACGGCTATTCTCACTTTAACCAACTCCTTTCACAGCATCAGCAGGCGTATCATACACCGGAACAGGTCGTGGCGACGCTCAAACGGGCGGAGGCAGTTGGGATCAATGGCTGGCAGAATAGCATGACGGAACGCTCAATGTCCGATCTACAGTGTTACCGTGACGAGGGTGGCAGGATAAACTGGTTCTGCCTCAGCCAAGGTTCCCGCTGGTATGAGGATCCCGACCATGTTTTTGAAGCTGCGAAACATAACCCGATCGGTATGGCACCACACGGCGGTGGTGTTGGGCACAGATGTTTGCGTGAAAATAGGCTTGATTATCTACAAGACATCCTTAAAAGGATTCGCGATACCGGAGTTTTGGTTGGTTTATCTGTGCATGATCCGAAACTTCTCCATATTGCTGAAGATGAAGCGTGGGATATAGACTATTACATGACCGGACTCTATAATCTCCACGGTGGGAGCGAAAAATTTACCCAAAAATTTGGCTACGCGCCGTTGGGTGAAATTTACGCGCGGGAAGACCGCGATGAGATGTGCAAGGCGATACAACGTACAGAGAAACCGTGTCTCCTCTTCAAGGTACTTGCGGCGGGTAGGACAATCGGGAGCCCACAGCAGATACGTGAAGAGGTGAAATTCGCTCTGGAACATTCTAAACCGATTGATGTGCTACTGCTCGGTATGTATCAACAATTCGGCGATCAGATTGGTGAAAATGCTGCGTTGATTACAGAACTTTGCGCGGAATTGGGATAGTTTGTATCTTACATCCTCTTGCCCGAGTTACACATCATGGAGGCTGGAAAATGGAAAGGCGTACATGTGGAAAATCCGGAATAGAGATTTCGCTAATGGGGATCGGTTGCTGGGCGTACGGTGGTGGCGATTATTGGGGACCGCAAGCACAATCGGATGTCACCGCTGTAGCCCATGCCGCATTGGACGCAGGTATCAACTTCTTTGATACAGCAGAAGGGTATAATTCTGGACGGAGCGAAGAGGCACTCGGTATCGCGTTGAAAGGTAGGCGAGACGAGGCGGTTATTGGGACGAAGGTAAGCACGCCTGATCCTGCTGCGATACGTGAACGGTGCGAAGCCAGCCTCCACCGATTGCAAACGGATTATGTTGACATCTATATGATTCACTGGCCCCACGATGAGTTTGCTATTGATGAGAGCATGGCGGAATTAATGCGGCTCCGAGAAGATGGGCTTATTCGTGCTATCGGCGTAAGCAACTTTGGGGTGGAGCAACTCACGGCAGTACTTGATACAGGGACGGAACTCGCTGTGAATCAACTCTGCTATAACCTTTTATCTCGTGCAATAGAACCGGAATTACTTCCGCTGTGTCGCAAGCACAATGTCGGCATTTTGGGGTATATGCCGCTGTTACAGGGAATTTTGACAGGGCAGTATAAAAGCGCAGAGGAAATACCGCCGGTGCATTCTCGGTTTCGCCACTTTCGGGACGACCGTCCGCAGGCTTCCCACGGCGAGGAAGGTGCCGAGGAAGAGTTGTTTGAGACGCTGGAGGGTATCCGGGCAATAGCAGAAGCCGAGCAGATCCCAATGAGTCGGCTTGCGATTGCATGGGCGATGGCGAGACCGGGTATTACGTGCATGCTCGTCGGCACCCGAAATGTAGATGAATTGGCGGAAAACTTGCATGCTGTTACCTATGCTCCGTCTGCTGAGGTGATTGCAAGTCGTGACAAACTGACCGCACCGTTGTTGGAGAAACTTGGCGCGAATCCGGACTATTTCACGGGTGGACGTATCCATTAATCTCAGATTGTGATAAAGTGCTCCGCGCCATTATAGGTACTTAACGTGGGTTCAACCTAAGCGCGTAGGTTGGGTTGAATGGGATCTTACTGAAAACCTCACATAGAAGATAACTTTCAAGTTCATAAGGAAACCTGAAATTCCCAAAAGACGAGTGAACCCAACACATTTTCACACCGATAGCGTTTGGGGTGTTGGGTTTCGCTATCTCTATCTATTACGGATGGTTCATCAAAAATCGGAATGCTCCGTGTGAACTAAAGGATTCTTGGTCTTTTTCCGCTCAACCCAACCTACGTCTATATTTGGTTTTTATAGTAAAACCCGAAAATATGTTTACACTTTAAAGAGCAACAATTCCGCGAATACACTCGCTCGCTGGCGAGGTTTCCTAACCTCGCCAATGTAAAGTTAATTGTGGGTTTTACTATATTATTGAACTCGCGTTACTTAGAGAGGGAAACATTTATGACAGAACAGTTAGGCAAATTCAACAAAGATTTAGGGAGTCCGTTGGCAACAACACCTGCTGACCTAACGCAGACGAATGCCGATGGTGAACCTGTTGTCCCTTTAACACAGGAACAGAAATACCTCTTTGATAAAAACGGATGGCTCTTGGTGCCGGGTGTGTTGACAGCATCCGAGATTGAGGAGATGCGCGATTTTTGTTATCGGTTAAAGCACGACCCCGAAACAATTATTCCACAACACCACGGATCGACTTACGGCGGTCCTTTGGAGAAGTTGACGGATCATCCGGTTATCGTGGCGTTTGGGAACGAATTTCTTGCGTCACCCTATCTCGCTTCGGACACCTGCTACGGTTTTCGCATGGAGATGAGTTTTCTGGCGCTGCGTTCTACATCGGACGAAACACCTTTTTCATTCCACGCGCACAACGGCAACGGTATGTTGCGGATGCCCGGAGACTGCCACCAATACTCGTGCCTTCCCGGTCAAGCATATAGTGGCTTGACGCGCGTCGTCTGGGAACTTAATCCTGTAGAGAAGGGCGACGGCGGCACGATGTTCATCACAGGCAGCCACAAAGCGGCTTATACTGCACCAGAGGGTGCACATACACAAGACTGGGAGTTTTGGGATACCTATTCTTGTCCGGCTGGATCTGTTATTATCTTTACTGAGGCACTCACACATAGCGGACGCGCGTGGCAGAACCCTGACACTGATCGGGTGGCAGTTTTCAACGCATATAACTCAGTTGATAAACGGTGGAGTCTGTCCAGACCGCCACAAGCGTTACTTGAGGAAATGCCGCCCAAACGTCAGACACTCTTCCGTGATGCGTATGTGAAAGGCAACGTAACCGGCACAACGTTTGACATGGCATTATGAATAACCGTCAGCGATCAGGACGGATT
>JAKZUG010000313.1:0-2779 GCA_047516705.1 Candidatus Poribacteria bacterium
CCGTGAGAACCTAATGTGAATCCATTGCAAAATTCAGGGTGATCTGGCAAACGGTATGTCGTCTTGAAATCAACAGCGAATTTGATGTCCTCGTTTTCCGCACATACAAAAGAGATGTCTGGATAGTAATTTTGATGATCAGCTAAAACCACTCGGTATCCAATATCTTCCGCGAAACCGAGAATACGAGGGAAGAGATGTATTTCAAGAATCTTTGATATTATTTTCGTATCTGAAGAGATTGTATAAATATTCCGACATACATCAATAAACCCCTTGATACTCCATTGTCCATCTTCTGTACTAACATGTTCGTCGAGTGATGAGACGAATCGCGTTAGTGCAAGAAAAAACTCCTGTTTAATTTGAATATCTCGGTTCATGCCTAAATCCTTCGATCTTAACTACCAGGGTTCAGTCCGGTGGAATAACATTAACACACTGAGACACATCAACTAATATTTCGCCCGTTACAACACCAAGCCTAAGCATTTTATGCGATCAATACTCACTACGTGCGTTCCAGCCGGGGTACTGTTCTTCCAATGCCTCAAGCGTTTGGGGTGTATAATATGAGTGACCGGCAGGTGGGAATCGAAAGACCTCGCGTTCTGCTGCCGTCAGTGTACCTATGAATTTCGAGAACGCAGCATGTCGTCCTTTGTCCGTATAGTGCCGAAAGCCTTCCCAAAAATGGTCTGCCCGTCCCAAACCGAATCCCCACGTGAAACGTTGCCCATCTTCTCGTAGATAGTCGCTTGCCGAATGCATCGTATAGTTGTTGAATATACAGAGCGTTCCGCCTTTACAAACCAAGGGTTCATATTTAGAGGTATCCCGTCCATACTCGGTGGCAAGCAACCTGAGCGGTGCCTGGTCCTCGCCAACATCCTCAAGGTGTACCCAAAAGCCGAGTTGTCCGAACTCCGGTGCCGCCTGCGACTGCGGTAGCAATGAGTTATTGCCGTTATCAAGATGTAAACCGCTTGCATCGCTACCGACACCGCCGCCTTTGAATCCGGGATAGCGTGCAATCATACATCCGGCGCGGAAATGGATATGATCGGTTTTCAGCCATTTGCGAGCGAACCCCCACGCTTCGTGGTCCACAATTCCGCGCAACAGAGGCATTTCAGACGACGGAAATTCGGTCAAAATTGCTCTGCCCGCGGGTGGGTTATCCTTGACTTTTTCCCATATCGGAAGCACACGGCGTTGCGCAGCTTGCATCTCCGCGAGTTGATCCCCAGAATAGTAGTCGGGTACGATTAGGTAGCCTTTCGCCGCGAATTCGTCAAGGTGTGCATCAGTAAATTTCTTAGACATACCAACCTCCATTAGAAAAGTGGAGCAAGTTTGAGCAAGAACACGTTAAAAATTTTTGCTGACGAACCTTGAGTACCAAAGTCCGTCAGCAAAATCGGGAGCTCCCCCAGACGGACTCGAACCGCCGACACGATGGTTAACACCCATCTGCTCTACCAGCTGAGCTATGGGGGAATGTTAATGTTAATTATAACCTATCTCATTCGCGATTGCAAATTAAATCTCACTTTTTTACAGAATTTCCAAAGAGAATATTTTTTCGATAATAATGGATCCGCGCGCTTGGTAGAAGCACTGGCCGGATCCGTGGCTCCGTGTGCTTGGTTAAAAGCACATCAAAACCTTCTTAATTATACACCATCACAATTCCAAAGGCAAATTAAATTCCGCTGTCCTTCGGATTATAGAGATGTGTTTGCCGGAATGCTTCTGTATTTAACACCCACACACAATTTCGGTTCCCGGAACTCCCTGTTTGCCTTTCGTTTCATAGCCATCACGTTTCCACCAATCTAAACCGCCCATCAACTCCTTAACACAAAACCCCAATTGTGCCATATTTAGAGCACCTTTGGTAGAAGCATTGCAACCGATACCGTCACAGTAGGTCACATACAGCTTTGATTTATCAAGTTCACTTGTAGTTGCAGCAGACATTAATCTATGAGGGATATTTATTGATGTGGGTATGTGTTCAAGTTCATAAGCCTCTGGAGAACGCGCATCTATGACAACGATAGGTTCCTCGTTATTGAGTGCTTCATAGAGATCCCAAGAATCGGTCTCGTTATTGAGTTTTTCTTGGTAAAATTCAACCTGATTCATAACTTTTCCTTATGAAAACGACGCTATTTTAAGCATGCCGTTTTCTTAACCATCTCCGGATATCTAACCTTCCTTGCAAAAAACCCCAGATAACGCCAACTGCAATAAAGACCCAACCACTTATCTCTCCAATTCGCAACGCTAAACCATACATCGCCCCTGCATTACCACCGTAACGGCCTTCCCTTGGAGGCCCCGTATCGTAGAAATGATCGAAAATGTCAACTGGAATCCTGACATCCATTACAATATGAAAGATATACGGCACAGCACAAAGCCATAAATACGCAAATACGATCCCCAGCATGAATCTCAGAAGCAGAATTCCGATAAACCGAAGACTAACTTTGAATTTCTGCATAAACATAGTTCTCGACTCCAGCGAAGTGCTCATAATGTAATTGCTTTACTTCAATAGTATACTCCTATGGTCACAGCATACCCGCTCATACCACCAATTTCAATTCAAACTTCACTACAAGAAAGAACCTACTCGCCTATTATGGATGTACTGAAAACACCTCAATTTCATCGGTGCCAACCCATCTCGCAACAACACTTCGCCCCGGAATCACCACGCCTTTATATTCAAACGCATCTGTCCCGAAATTAGCGAACAGTTCAACCG
>JAKZUG010000314.1:0-3799 GCA_047516705.1 Candidatus Poribacteria bacterium
GGACATTGGAAATACCTCTTTTGTAGAATTTACCTCTAACATTTGTTCTACATTATACAAGAGGTATTTCTGTTTTACAGCATGTTTTTACATCAAAAACATACTTATTCCTACTAAATTGACACCTATGGTGCGGTTTCCTAACCGCACCACATAGGTGTCAATTTAAGAAAAAATGATAGGTTTGGTCCCAGGTCCGGTAGGCGCGGTTTGCAACCGCGCCGGGTTCTATTCACAAACCTTGCATATCCCAAACCGCTCTTGAGTCCCGTAGGGTTTATTTGCTTGGGTATTTCTTCAGCATCTGTGTAGAAACGCGTATCATGGAAGGAACAAGCCCCGTAGGGGTGGCATCTGTAGAGTCGCTGCGACCAAATGCCGTGAAAAATCCCTAAGTTAACTTAGGGTGTAGTTTCCAACCGCGCCTCTCAATCGGTGTTTTCCTCCATCCACCTAACACCATAACTCTGAAATCAACGACTATATCGCCCAATTAAAATCGTTGAATTTCTACGCCAAATGTGGTATTATTTTAACGAATTGATTCATTATTCAAGGCGTTTTTGTACCGCAAACTGTTAGTTTGCGAGCTGCCAGACGTAATGAAATATGTAGACATGTGTTTGATAGGCGTGCTTGACAACCGCCTCGCTCCCCAGACCCGGTAGGCGCGGTTTGCAACCGCGCCGGGCATCTTATGAAATTACCGAAATAGGACCTTGTAAAAAAATTATGGCAAAGAAAAAATCTGACACAAATTCCAATAAAAACGGCGCAATGCTCGGCTTTGAGGCAAAACTATACCAAGCAGCCGATAAACTCCGCAATAATATGGATGCTGCTGAATATAAGCATGTGGTATTAGGGTTGATTTTTCTCAAATATATCTCAGATTCTTTTGAGGAAAAGTACAATTTTCTGATTCAGGAATTTGCCAATCCGCAAAGTGAACTCTATATTAAAGAGGAATTTGACCGTTTTGATTATGCTGAGGATAGAGATGAATACTTGGCAGAAAACGTCTTTTATGTGCCGCAGGAAGCGCGCTGGTCATATTTACAAGCAAACGCCAAACAACCAGAAATTGGCACCCTGATTGATAACGCAATGCTTGCGATTGAACAGGAGAACCCACGACTCAAAGGTGTTCTGCCCAAAAACTACGCACGCCCAGGGCTTGACAAACAACGCCTCGGTGAACTCGTTGACCTCATCGGCACAATCGGTTTAGGTGAAGAAGAAAATCGCTCAAAGGATATACTGGGCAGAGTTTACGAATACTTCCTCTCACAATTCGCAAGTGCTGAAGGCAAAAGAGGGGGTCAATTCTACACCCCCCGCTGTGTCGTGCAGCTCCTTGTTGAGATGCTCGCGCCATATCAAGGACGGATTTACGACCCGTGCTGCGGCTCAGGCGGGATGTTTGTCCAGAGCGAAACCTTCGTTGAAGCACATGGTGGGCAGCGCGACGACATCTCTATCTACGGGCAGGAGTCTAACCCAACCACGCGGCAATTGGCACTGATGAATCTCGCTATTAGAGGCATTGAGGCGAATCTCGGACAGGAACACGCCGACAGTTTTCACGACGATATGCACCCAGACCTGAAAGTTGATTACATCCTCGCCAATCCGCCGTTCAATAGTAGCGATTGGGGCGGGGACCGCTTGCGTGAAGATAGACGTTGGGTTTACGGTACCCCACCTACCGGCAACGCTAACTTTGCGTGGGTACAACACTTTATCTATCACCTCGCGCCAAATGGCATCGCTGGATTTGTGTTGGCAAACGGCTCAATGAGTAGCAATACCGCCAACGAAGGCGAAATTCGCAAGAACATCATTGAAGCGGATTTAGTAGACTGCATGGTGGCATTGCCCGGTCAACTTTTCTATTCCACATCAATTCCGGTTTGTCTCTGGTTTATCGCAAGAAATAAAGAAAATCGCCTTTTTCGGAAACGCACTGGCGAAACGCTTTTTATAGATGCTCGCAGGTTAGGGGTGATGATTGATCGCGTACATCGCGAGTTGACTGGTAAAGAGATCACACGCATTGCCGAAACCTATCACGCATGGCGCGGCGATGCAGAGGCAGGCGAATACGTTGACGTGCCCGGTTTCTGTAAAAACAATACCGTCGCAGAAGTCCAAGGGAACGGCAACGTTCTGACTCCTGGCCGTTACGTCGGTGCTGAGGTGCAGGAAGCGGACGACGAACAATTTGAGGACATAATGGTAAACTTGACTGAGAAATTAACCGAGCAGATGGCAGAAGCGAGGCGATTAGATGACGCTATCCGTGAAAATTTGAAAATGCTCGGCTTTGGAGATAAGGTATGAATTTCAGTGATGAAGAAATCAAACGCCAAATGCGCTTAGGCGAAGATAGTCACTGGGAATTCAAGGAAATTGTGTTCACAGAAAATGTTCCCAAGAGTCCCAGTCGTGACGATCTGGCGGATGAGCTTGCCGCATTCGCTAATACAGATGGTGGTGTGCTTCTGTGTGGCGTAACCGACAACAGCGATGTTCAAGGGATGTCACGCCAGCAGATGGATGAACTGGAGCGACTTTTAACGGAAGTTTGCACCGACAAAATTAGACCCCCGATTCGCCCTACCATCCTTCGCAAGGAAATAGAAGAAGGTAAACCATTTTTGCTCGTCCAAGTGCAGCGAGGTGACACCCAACACGACAGTCCTGGTGGTAGTTACTACCGGGTTGGCAGCTCAAAACGTCCGATGTCAAGTGATGAACGCTTACGTCTCGCACAGCATCGCGCCCAATCCCGCTTCCTCTGGTTTGACAAACAACCGGTCCCAGGAACAGGTTTTGGAGCATTAGATGAGGCCTTTTGGAAACCGCTCTTGAGTGCCGAAGGTGCCGATGCACCTGAATTGGCACTGGAAAAGATGGGACTTCTGACCAATGACGAAAACGGTACAACGCGTGCCACTGTAGCAGGTGTTCTCTTATGCACCCGTTCCCCCGAGGAATGGCTCCCTAACGCTTGCATCTCCGCAACCTGTTATCGAGGCAAAGACCGCGCCTCTGGACAAATAGATACCCAAATAATCACCGGTCCGTTGAACCGGCAAATTGCTGAGGCAGTCGCCTTTACCAGACGCAATATGCGTGTTGGTGCTTACAAGAATCCTGCGCGTACCGACCTGCCGCAATACAGTGAAAGAGCACTCTTTGAAGCGATCGTCAACGCTGTTGTCCACCGCGACTACGCAATTCAGGGCAGCCGGATCCGAATCTCAATGTTCGCTGATCGCCTTGAAATAAACTCTCCGGGCGGCTTGCCTAACAACCTTACAATTGATAGTATGGATGTCCGCCAATCAACGCGAAACGAGGCACTCGCCTCAATGCTCGGACGAATAACCGTTGAGGACATCCGGGGATCAGGTGAGCGACAATTCTTTATGGAACGTCGTGGAGACGGTGTGCCAACAATCTTTCGTGAAACGGAGGCTTTGAGTGGGAAAACTCCAAAGTATCAACTCATTGATAATTCAGATCTTGTTCTCACAGTTCCAGCCGCAGATACAAATTTTACACCCGCAACCGTTGGTATCGTTGTTCACCACCGCCGCAAGCCTCTGCCCGAGGTCGAGGTATTGGTGCTGTTTCCGAATCAAACGTGGAAACGCGCCACTACCGACGAGAATGGTGACGCGCAGATTGATCTACACACAACGCACTTTCCAATGACGGTATTCGCAGCCGCGCCCGGTTTCAAAGCACACCTTGAACATGATTGGGTACCAGCGAACAGAGGACTTGCACT
>JAKZUG010000315.1:0-5950 GCA_047516705.1 Candidatus Poribacteria bacterium
TCTTGAATCTGATGCCTGAGAACAGATGGACAACCCATTTCACTGAAGTTGAAGGCATTCCAGAAAGCCACGCTGAGGTATGGAAAAGTTGGGTGAAAAAAGCTGAGACAGATCCGCAAACCGCACAACTCGTCTATCTCACCCAACATCACCCCGTGGAAGAATTATATGATGTAACGGCGGATCCGTATGAGTTCAACAATTTAGCTTTCAGTGCCGAAATGCGTCCAATTCTTGAAAGGATGCGCGCCGATCTCCGCCACTGGATGGAATTACAAAACGACGAAGGGAGGCATGAAACATGCAATCCAAATTGATAACAAATCACCTCTTAAACCTAAAACGAAAAACACGTTTTTCGCACACTTTTAGGTTAGTAAACCTTTCAATCCTATTAGCTGCCGTCATCTTCCTGTGTCCGGCATGTGACAACGCGAAGCAGGCTTTACAAGATATAGTTTCCATAGAGGATACAGTTGAACAACTCCCATTAGGTGAGGGACTCGCTATTGGGGCAACAGCACCCGAGTTCTCGTTGCCAGATGCTGAGGGTAATTTCCATAATCTCTCGGATTACAGTGGGCAAAAGTTAGTCATTGTCTTCTATCGAACTGGCACGTGAGGCTTCTGTCAAGCGCAACTCGGTGAGTTGCAAACAGGTTATGAAGACATTCAAGCACAAGGTGCCGAAATGATTGCTATCAGTGCGGATCGACTGTCGCTTCTGGATTCAACGCGACAGTTGCTCCAGTTAACCTATCTCCTACTCTCGGATGAAAATACGGAAGCGATTGCTGCCTATAATGTCGTTGACCCAAGTAACACGGACATAGCGCGGCCAGCAGCCTATATTGTTGATCAGGATGGGCGTGTTGCATGGAAGTCCCTTGATGTCAGGTTTGGGGATCGCACCGGTACCGACGAGATTCTCACAGAATTGAAAAAATTGTAAATTGTATAGGACTTACGCAAACCTGCTATACTTGCTGGCGAGGTTCAAACCTCGCCAGTCGTGTATCGGTGAACGTTCCAATTTTGCGTAAACCCTGTTGTAAAAGGAGTCTATTTGAAATGATTGATGTTTGTTTTTTTGCTGATGAGGTTTCTAAAACGGATTTTGAGGAGGCCATCAAACTCGGCGTTGAAGCCGGTGCCAATTCTGTAGAAATACGTGGCGGCGTTTGGGGCAAACACGTAACCGAAATTGATGATGACGATGTCCAACGCGTTCAAGATGTGCTCAGCACCTACAATGTTCGCGTCGCCAGTATCGGATCGCCGTTCGGCAAATGTTCAATTGACGATTCCGAAGAGTATAAGCAGCACCGAAAACACTTCGATCGGATGGTGACGCTTGCACACGCCTTTGATACACAAGTAATTCGCGGGTTCGCGTTTTGGAACCCGAATCGCCGTATTAAAGGCGCGCCGCGCCCAGACATTAACGACTATATGGAACGCATCATTGAGAAACTTTCACTTGTCGTTCCGGTCGCAGAGAGTGCAGATGTTACGCTCTGCTTTGAAAACGAAAGCGCGTGTATCGCTGGAACCTGCGAAGAGACTCGTGCTGTCATTGATGCACTCGGAAATAGTCGCGCACTTACCTCGTGCTGGGATGTTAATAACGGACTACACTGCGGCGAAAATCCGTTGCCAGAGGGATACGCCCATATCAAGGGACTCGTGCGACATCTGCATGTGAAACCGAATCCTAAGAAAAACCTCAATCCTATCGGTGATACAGAATTACGTTATGAGCAGTTGTTGGAAACACTCGTCGCAGACGGGTTCACTGGCGCGGCAAGCATTGAACACTGGGGACAACCAGAAGATATGTTGGACGGTATACGGCAACTGCGCGCCTTAGTTGATGCTATGTAGGAACTACCCACCCCGGTAGGTGCGGTTTTGCGGCGTACGCGCCCAAATGCGATCTGCATTCCTAACCGCACCTATTATTGAACTCACGTTATGTAGGAACTACCTACTGGTACAGGAGAAACACAGTGCAACTGAAACCAGACGCACCACAATTGACGTGGCAAGGGAACATCTCCCTGCAGAAAATTGAAGACTCGGTGATGCCGTGGCGCACGCCACACCGGATGCATGTCCTATTCCCAGAACCGCTAATCGAACGCTCAGCGATGCCCGCAGGTGTTCGCATCTGTTTTTGGAGCAATACGACGCGAATCTCTGGCAATATCGTGGCGCAAAATGAAAGTGGGATACTTGATCTCTGTTGTGATGGTGAAGTCGTAGCCTCGCTTGATCTGTCACAAAAAGACGATTTTGTTTTTGAAAGTTTGTCCGATGAAGAAAAATTAATTGAGCTGTGGTTACCGCAATTTGGAAGGTTTCAACTCCGTAGTTTGGAGATTGATGATGGTGCAACACTGGAGCCGTTCAACGATACGCGCCCCCGGTGGATTACCTACGGTAGTTCTATCACGCAGTGCCGGACAGCAGCATCTTCGACACAGACGTGGCCCGCAATTGTCGCTCGCGAACACGGGTTGAATTTAACTTGCCTCGGTTACGGCGGACAGTGCCATCTCGATGCAATGGTGGCTCGGATGATCCGAGATGCGCCTGCTGATTATATCGCAATGTGTCTCGGCATCAACATCCAAGGTGCATCCAGTTTAGGACCGCGGGCATTCCGTCCTGCGATCATCGGCACTGTCCAGATTGTCCGAGAGAAGCATCCAGATATACCGATCGTGCTGATGTCGCCTATCTGTTCGCCACCGCGGGAAGAAAAACCGAATGCAGTAGGCTTCCATTTGAAAGGGATGCGTGAAGAGGTACAAGCCGCTGCCGAAGCCCTTCAAGCGCACGGCGATAAGCATGTCCATTACGTTGACGGGTTAAGTGTCTTTAGTGATGACTACGTCCATTTACTTCCGGATGCCCTACATCCTGATGCTGAAGGCTACCGAGTCATGGGTAAGAATTTCACAACTGTAGTCGCCGAAAAATTTTTCGTATAAATACATCCGCACGTAGCCGCTGGCGAGGTTTGATGGAATTTAAGTGTTTAAATCGGTAATCCTAATTTTCCCCAGGCCCGGTAGGTGCGGTTTTGCGGCGTACTCGCCCAAATGCGATCTGCATTCTAACCGCACCGGACATCCCTAAGAAATTACCGAATTAATTTTCTAATCTTCATTAACCTCGCCAGCAAAATATACCTGCAATCTATTATCCGTTTATCTCCACAGCGTTTCCACTCTCTGCAGAGGCGTAAATACCATCGGTTATTTTCTGAACGACAAGTGCATTTTCCAAACTTGTCAGAGGTTGACGGTTTTCACGTATACCAGCAGCAAAATCAGAGAGTGGGTTGCTGTGTTGCGATTCCGGTGCCTCCCCTGCTTCCGTAAGGGATGTTGATTCAACACCGCTTTCTGTTGTTGTGCGATTATAAGTAACACTTTCCGGTTTTCCATCACCCATGATCAACTTAAGAGAGCCTTCTGTGCCAATAACTTCCCAACCTTCGTGTGTGTGCATCGTCATGAACTCACCCCGTTCAACACTGAACACAATCCCGCCTTCGCACCGAATGAGTGCAGTATAGTGTGTTTCAGCATCTGATCCGGATGCGATATGCGATTCAAACACCTGCGGCACTGTCCATGTCTGTGCAAATACGGTCTGTGGCTTGAGCTGCCATCCAGTAATCCCGAGCAGATAGTCGAGGTCATAACATCCCCAGTTAACGAGAATACCACCGCCGTTAAGAGCTTTCTTCAATCGCCAAGCAGGGCGCGGTGTGTTTGGTTCTTTCCCCGCGCCTCTTATCGCGCGGCAGTGTACACTACGGAGTTCGCCTAAACCGCCTGTCGTGATAAGCTGCGTTGCAAGCCGAGCAGCCGGACTAAAACGGTTACGCGAAGAACAACATCCTGAAATCAAGTCGCCACGCGCAGCGATAAGCTGCTCGACCTCACCAGCATTCATCGCTATCGGTTTTTCAATCAGAACATGCTTACCGCTCTCAAATGCGCGCAGAGCCACCTCGGTCCGGTATTGCGTCGGAAATGCGAGTACCACTGCTTCGATTTCATCATCGTTGAGCATGTCAATATCGTTGCTGTACATTTTTGGTGGGTTGAAGCGTTTCGCAGCGTTAGCTCTGTTTTCTTCAATCATATCCGCCGCGGCAACTAATTCAATGTGTGATGCCTCCGATGCAATACTGAGATGTCTACTTCCGATGACACCGCATCCAATCACACCTACTTTTACTGGTTTCATAATAATAATTATATTCCTTTCTCGAAGGTGAAGTCTCAGCGGTGAAGCAAGCACCTGATCACTGGCAACTACCGGATATAGAGACTGAGTATATCTGCTTAGTATGGCATAGTGGTGAATTGATGTCAAGGGGTGTGTAAAGTTTTTGGCATTCAGTGATACAAGTCCCCACTATAAGTATCAATTTAAAAAAAGGACAACTTTGGTCCCCAGACCAGTAGGCGCGGTTTGTAACCGCACCGGGTTCTATCGACAAACCATGTATACTCCAAAACCCTCCATTTTTGGTTTCCCCAGCGGGGCGACATCTGTTTGAAATTTTGACAAAATATTTACACACCCATGTCAAGAAAATTGCAGAGGCATTCGGTTTTCTCGTGGTTTCGATCTCCCCCTCGAAGCCTCTTCTCGTAGGAGCGACCTCCCGGTCGCGATTCTCTACTTTTCGTTTGTTTCTCCTTTTCAACAGGAGCACCATTAGCGAAGTTTCCAAATTCTTTGATAAGAGGTTAGGGGTTGGGTGCTGATCAAGGGGATATAAGCAATTGAAGGTGGTTCATTAATCTAACAGATTCTGCTACAAAAGAGGTTGCATCGTGCGACTTTTATGAGCGGTTGCGACAATTTATGAACCCCCTACGCCTCCAGAAATGCGTGTTATATTTTTTATTGACATTTTTTAGCGTTTTTTGTATGCTTTTAGGCGGCAGCCTCCTTTTTTTAGAGGTGCGTCGATGGTGCAGTAACACCAATCGACGCGGCACTGCCATAACATGTCTATGACAGCGGTAACCTAATTGTAGCATAAAATCCCTTTATTTTGTGAGACTTTTAGGTTAGCACCTTATACACGAAAGGATTGCCAAGAACGTACACCTTAACCGTTTGCCTTCCAAAAGCGATCCCCGGAAAATAAAAAAGGAATTATTTGAAAATGAAACTTATCAATCGAAAAATTGTTGTGTTAATTTTCGCTATGACGTTACTAATCTATCAAGGCATTACTTATGCCGCACCACCAACCTTTGATGATGGCGACGAGAAGACTGTTTCTGTCTCCGAAAATACGGCGATAGACACAGAAGTCGTTCGGCTACCTGTGACAGATCCAGATAACGACATAGTGGGTTTCGTCAAGACTGGAAACCCTTGGGCGCGTCCCGGCGACTTTACGCTTGATAGTATTAGGACTGAGACTAATCAATCTGTAGCAGTGCTAAAGAACACGGTAACATTGGACTATGAAACACAGACGAGTTATCATTATACGGTTTCAGTCTCAGATGAAAATAACGAATCAGACTCAATTTCTGTTACTATCAACATCACGAACGACCCAAGCGATGATACGCCTAACAATCCACCAATGTTCACTGACGGTGACAGCACGACGCGTTCCATCGCAGAAAACATGCCGGGAGGTACAGATGTCGGCTCCGCAATATCCGCGACGGATTCTGATAGCGGCGACACCTTGACATATAGACTTGATGTCACAGGAGATATAAACTCGTTTAGCATTGATAGTAGCACCGGGCAGTTAAGTTCCAGCACTCAATTTGACTACGAAACTAAAAACTCTTATGGAGTAACCGTCACTGTTTCAGATGGGAGAGGCGGAACAGACGCAATCTCTGTCAGTATCTCTGTCACAAACGACACAAGCGATGATCCTACTCCTAAC
>JAKZUG010000316.1:0-14021 GCA_047516705.1 Candidatus Poribacteria bacterium
GCACCTTATTTGGAAAATATCTTCCGTAAATGAAACATAATAACGTCGCTCATGTAAAAAGTATGTGCGATTGTTTCTAACGAAGGTAGTCACCACGCGGGTTTGACATCTTCATTAGCACACAGTCTTTACATGAGCCAAAATGTTATATTCCAGATCAATAACTGCGGAGTGTAGGGTATAACCCCCGAAGAGATTGCGATTGTGGAGGGTGCAGATATAGGAGAGTGATATATGAAACTAAAATGGGAAGGTAGAGTGGCAAATGTTCACATAAAACCAGTTAATGAATTAATAGAGTGGATTCCCCTATTCGACAGAACTCCATTTAAACTTCATAATGGTGGCACCAATAAATATCTTGACATGATAATACGTCAATCCCTCAGCACTGATGCTGAATATATTAAAGATCGTCAGAATATACCAGTTTGCACTGCAACAAAGCAATACCACCTATTCCAACATCGAGACGTTTTCAAAGCATTAGTGGATGCCTTAAAGTTGATAGTATCTGATATTCAATCTCATGAAGCAACGTTGAAGATTACAGAATACGGTGAATCTATGTGGGTCAGTTTTACATTAGCCAACTATCAACTAAACGAGGCGGATCGATTTCCTTTTCTCCTTGAAGTTAGCGGTTTAAACACAATAGGTGCTGGTAAAGCTTTAGATATTCGGTTAAGTTGGTATGAACCGACTTACAAAACCCGATTACCTTTCGGTATGTTATCTGCACAGGAGGTAAACTTCAAAAAGATACGTCGGAAAAAGGAAAAGGAGTTAGACTCAGACACATTTTCTAATGATATTTACTCATTTTTACTTACACATCTGGACCACATTTCAGGAGAACGCGAGTTATACAATCGTTGGAAAGCAGCTAAGGTAAACCAGCACACATTGGCGCGTTGGATAGATACAGTTGTTCAGAAAAAATGGAATTATGAAATGGCAGCAAGGGCATACCATATCGCTATGGAAGGATATGATATTCAAGTTAAAAATTCAGAAAATATAGATATAGACCAAGACCAAAATACGGATAGCAGAGAAAAGATTCCACCACCCTCTGAACTAACACAATTTTCTATCCAATCCCGATATTATGTACGCAAAAACGCTGCCCCTGAAAAATTCGCACCAGCGGGAGATGCCTTTGAGCTTAGTCTAATCCTTAGCTGGATCATAAGTCAAAAAAGCACAATACCATTTCAACTTAAATGGGTAGACATTTCATATTTAATGGAGAAGTTGGTTGCTGCGGATGAAAGTCTTCGTTTTTTGTTTTCAAAACCTTAGTCAAGTTTATTCGATTAACCATACAACGTAGAATTTGGTTGAAGATTGCAGATATTCCGATTGCATTAGCAACTAACTCCCCTTCCATTCTTCCAACTTGCCATTGTCTCTATCTCTCGTCAAAAATTTTGCACACCCACAAAAAACCTTGAAAAAAATCACCAAATATGAGATAATATACAGTGGAATCAACATATCCTTGTAGGGCAAAGTTTGAAAGCCCATATTACACATCAAAGGAGAAAACACGCAAGATGCCACTGGATAGGAAAATACGTTATGGCATGGTAGGTGGCGGACCGGATGCCTTCATCGGTGCCGTTCATCGTAAAGCCGCGGCACTTGATGGGGAAATCGACCTTGTCGCTGGCGCATTCTCATCATCACCCGAAAAGTCGCGCCAACAAGGACGCGAACTCTTTCTCGACGCAAACCGGGTCTACGGTTCTTACCACGAAATGGCAGAAAAAGAGAGTCAACTGCCCGAAGGCGAACGCATTGATTTCGTCTCAATCGTGACACCGAATCACGTCCATTTCGATGTCGCCAAAACCTTTATTGAAGCCGGGTTCCACGTCGTCTGCGATAAACCGATGACAACAACGGTTGCCGATGCCGAGGCACTCTGTAATCTTGTTAAAAAGCACGATGCTGTCTTCGCGCTCACACACAACTACACAGGTTACCCGATGGTGAAGCAGGCACGCCAACTCGTGAAAGACGGGAAACTCGGAACGCTCCGCAAAATCGTTGTAGAATACCCGCAAGGTTGGCTCGCCACATTTCTGGAAAACGAAGGCGCGAAGCAAGCTGTCTGGCGCACTGATCCCAAGCAAGCAGGTGCATCTTCTTGTATCGGGGACATTGGTTCCCACGCCGAGAACTTGGCACACTATATCACAGGACTGGGAATCGAAGAAATCTGTGCAGACATGACCACTTTTGTAGAGGGACGGCTGTTGGAAGATGATGGAAATCTACTGGTGCATTATGAAAAGGGTGTCCGCGGTGTCCTGTACGCATCGCAGATATCGGTCGGTGAAGAGAATAATCTACGCATCCGCGTCTACGGCACTGATGCTTCATTAGAATGGCAGCAAGAGAACCCGAATTATCTCTACGTCCGTTTCCCTGACGGTCCGGAACAGGTTTACAAACGCGGTAACGACTATTTAGCGGAGGTTGCCCAGCACAACTCACGGATACCTTTCGGACATCCAGAGGCTTTTATTGAGGCATTCGCAAATATCTATCTGAATGCCGCACGGACAATCGGTGCAAAAATCGCGGGCGAATCCCCTGCTGAATTTGACACAGATTTCCCCACCGTCCAAGACGGTGCACGCGGGGTACATTTCATCAACGCTGCCGTAGAAAGCGGAAACCAGCGAGCGTGGATTGATGCAAGCTACACACCTCCTGCGTAATGTCTCAAGTGACATCGCGAATCTTTATCGCGACTCCGTGATCATTAAGCGCAGAGAGCGTAAGCGCAACCAACGGGCGCGCTGGATATACGGAAAGGCACGCTGTTGATACAACTTTCCTAAACGAACCGCAAGGAACATAAGAAGAAGGAGCAACACTATGGCAAGACCTGTAACACTCTTTACAGGCCAATGGGCAGATTTAACATTAGAAGAATTAGCAGAAAAAGCAAGTGGTTGGGGCTACGACGGTTTAGAACTCGCCTGCTGGGGTAACCACTTTGAAGTTGATAAAGCACTCACAGACGATAGTTACTGCCAAGACAGACATGATCTGCTCGCGAAATACGGACTAAAGGTCTGGGCAATTAGTAACCACCTCGTTGGACAGGCAGTCTGTGATAATATTGACAGCCGACATCAAGGCATTCTGTCAGAAGCAGTGTGGGGCGACGGAGATCCCGCCGGTGTTCAAGAACGTGCTGCTGAAGAGATGAAAAACACCGCACGTGCAGCTGCGAAACTCGGTGTGAACGTCGTCAACGGCTTCACTGGCAGCTCAATCTGGCATCTCCTCTACTCTTTCCCGCCGACTTCCCCAGAGCAAATTGATGCCGGTTTTGAAGATTTTGCCAACCGTTGGAACCCGATTTTCGATGTCTTCGATGAAGTTGGGGTCAAATTCGGACTTGAAGTCCACCCTACCGAAATCGCCTTTGACATTGTTACTGCGGAACGCGCTATTGAGGCAGTCAACGGCAGAGAAGCGTTCGGATTTAACTACGACCCAAGCCATCTCGGATACCAAGGAGTTGACTATATGGCGTTCCTTGAACGGTTGAGCGACCGGATTTATCATGTCCACATGAAGGATGTCTGGTGGGCAGACACACCGAGGTTAGCGGGTGTATTCGGTGGACATCTGAACTTTGGTGACTCCCGAAGATACTGGGATTTCCGTTCTATCGGTCGCGGTAGCATCAATTTTGAAGCGATTATCCGGGCACTAAACCACATGGAATACGACGGCCCGCTCTCCATTGAATGGGAAGACAGCGGTATGGACAGGGAACACGGTGCTCGTGAGTCTTGCGGTGCCGTCAAGGGCTATGATTTTGAACCCTCCGCTGTGGCATTTGATGCCGCATTTGAAGAATAGATTGGTTCTCGGCTATCGGTTCTCAGTACGCAATAACTTCATTATTGCTTTCGTTTTTCAGTTAAGTGTGTGGTATTTCCGTAGGTTTTACCGCCACGAACGACTCACTGACAACTGAAAGGTTTGCGGAGCAAACCGTACTGACGACTGATAACCTATACCTAACAGGAACATACGCATGGCGAAAGGCACAGTCCACCGCTCTGAATCTCGAACCTTTTATGACCAATACACAGGAACGTGCATCCGACAGGTCACGACCGCGTCCGCATTGCACCACCATCCGTTTTTTATCATACCGGCGTATGACGACGCGATGCAGCGGTTGATTTTCGTCTCTTACCGAACCGGCACGCCGCAGGTCTTCGCAGAGGAACGCACCACAGGTGAACTTCGCCAATTGACAGACAGACCTGACCTTGGAGAATGGTCTGTGCATCCATCGCACAACGGTGAGGCAGTCTTCTTCACTGCAGGGACAAGTGGATGGCGACTTGATTTGGAAACGCTTGAGGAGCGGGAACTTGTTAATTTTGACGTAGCTTGCAAGTCAAAACTTGCTGTTAAAAGTGCCGCAACAGCGATGAAAGAAGAGGGTATGGTCGCTGCCGCTATGGGAACAACCGCTCTCAGTCATGACGACAAATGGTGGGCAGTCAAATTCAACATAGGCAAGGAATCCGCACTTGCGATTGTAGATACAGATACTGGTAAGCACGACATCATCCTGCGACGGGATAGTATTGCGCACCTTCAATTCTGCCCAAATGATGCTAATTTGCTCTATTACGCGGGACCTCTTACAGACCGTGTGTGGGTAATTCATCGGGACGGCAGCGGGAATCGTCGCCTCTATGCGCGGAACGTCGAAAAGAACGAGTGGATTACGCACGAAACATGGATTCCCGGAACGCGTGAACTCGCTTTTGTCGATTGGCCCCGAGGTGTGAGATGTATCAACGTTGACACCGGATTAGAACGGCAGGTGACATCCTTCAATGCATGGCACGCTATTAGCAATCCCGCTGGCACATGTATGGTAGCAGATACTAACTTCCCAGATATCGGTATCCAGATTTTCGATCCGCGCGACGGTATCGGAAAACTACAGACATTATGTTACCCCAATGCTTCTTCTATCGGAGAACATTGGAACGGACCGTTCCCTTATGCAAACGGTCCGATTCAGGTATATGCACCGCAACATACACATCCGCACCCCTCTTTCAGTCCAGACGGACAATATATTGTATTCACATCGGATCGAAGCGGATATGCCCAAATCTACGAAGTAACACTCAGTGACACATAAAGACAAATAGATACATGGTACCACTAAGTGTACAACATTAAATCGAAAATATAAACTATACGTAGGAATGATCTCCAAATCACGACTTCCTACAAAGTCGGTGTAAGCAAAACTTGAGAGTGGCTATCAGTTAAGAGAGGGCTTGAAGCACCAGAAACCTCTTTACTGACTGCTGATGGTTTCCATTAAAAAAGGAGAAAAAAATGCCAGTTGTCATACCGCGCCTCGTCGTTGAGATATTCCAACATATAAATTTCCGAGGCAGAATGGGGTATGTTGTGGAGCCTGTTCCATTTACGGCACACATCGGATTTCAAGACAATATCTCTTCGCTGCGTGTCTATAAGGGGCCGAGCTTCTCGTCAAATCCTAACTATAAGGTTATCCTGCACCAGCATAGTGACTTTCGCGGTAAAAAGTTGGCACTCGGTCCCGGACTTTACCCGAACCTGCACGATGTCGCTTTCAACTTTGCGGATAGAATCTCATCAATCAACTTTGGATCGTCGTTGGAAGTTGCTGGACCTGAGTGGGGGACTATACCGCTGATTGTTGACTGTTATGAGCACGTCGAATTCGGTGGTAAAAAAATTACCATTCTACGCGACATCGCCAACCTACGAGACCCACAAGGCGGAACTTGGTTTGAAGACCGAATTTCGTCAATCCGCATCTTTAAAGGACCAGATTTCCCGCGGCATGGCGCGGAAGTCGTCTTTTATGAACACCCTGATTTTGAGGGTGGTAGCATACCTATCCGTATGGAACCGAGTGAATATAAAAAAGAGTTACCGAACCTCCATCTGCTACCTCAAAACTTTGGAGACTCTATCTCTGCTATCAAGATTGAAGGGTGGGCATCCTCTGGTGAATTCACCGAACTCGTGTTTGAAGATGAGTTTATTGGCAACCAGATGCGACCAGAATGGCGGTGGGAAGATCCACAAGGCGGAGGTTCATGGACAGAACGGCAAGGCTACTTGGAAATGCAAACTGAACCCGGACAAGACCTTTGGCATGGCAATGGGGGTGGTGATATGAGCGCACCACGCCTCCTTATGAGAGTGCCCGGCGACTTCGCTATCGAAACACGCATGCGAATCACACCACAACTCAGAGAACACGGTGGGTTATTGATTTGGAAAAATGAAAACCGCTTCCTGCGCCTTGAGAAGACTTCGGGACCACACGCATTCAGAGGTGATGTCCGATTCGAACGCCATGTCGGACGTGCTTTTAGTCTACATGGACGCGGTGAGGGGCTCAGAGATGTACGAGAACTTTTCCTACGCTTAGAGCGGCGAGGAAACCAATTCTCCGCTTTCGCCAGTAGTGACGGCATCCAGTGGAAAAGCTGCGGGCAAACCAACGTCGGCATGGGAGAAGCCGTGGATGTCGGCTTACATGCACTCTGTCCCGGAAACATTCCACCAACCTTAACCCGTTTCGATTACTTCCGAGTGTTTAAACGGAAGAGCGAAGTCGCCCAATACCGTCCCACCACTGCTGGACAGATCGGCCAGGTTTCTGACGCGGAGCGTGAACGTCAAGTCGCTGGTAGACGTGGACGTGCCATGCGCGACATGTTTTAATCTGACCATGCTTTTTCGCTGTAGTTACGATGTGTTTGTATTTGATATCCTCATGAACTGAAATTACAATAGGGAAACTGGAGTCTTCAGATCTCGGTTTCCCTAAACCATATCAGCAGATACAAGGAGGACATTATGTCCGTAAAAAACAGCGTTCGTTCTCAGCAAATATATTTTGTGAAAATCCCTCAATTCTTTACAGTAACCTTATTTCTTGTTGTGCTACAAGTCTGGAGTACCCAACCTGCCGACGCAATCGTCGGCGCGGTTGAAAACGGTTTGGTCGCCTACTGGTCCTTCGACAAGGATACAGTAAAAATTAAGGAACATGCAGACGATATATTCGCAGGACTGCGTGCCAATGTCGAAGGCGATCCTGAACTCGCACCGTCTGCCGACTGCAAAGTAGGTGAGTGTATCCTTTTCGATGGCGGTGTGGACTACTTCCTCGTGGAAGATTCTAATCCTCCCAAAATCAACCGGGATTGGAACGAGATTACACTTGAATGCTGGGTATATATCACCGCTCTGGATGACAGCTGGAACCGGATTATCTCACTTGACGATATGCCTACGAACAGCGCGGTCGTAAGTCTCTACTACGACGATGATGACAATCAACACGGCTTTTTCATTAGGGCAGGTGGAAAATCAACGGATGCAGCTAAAGATAATGTGCTGGAGGACATTCCACTTGAACAGTGGCTCCACCTCGTCGGCACTTACGACGGCAAAACCGTTCACTACTATGTGAACGGCAAATTAGAAAAAAAGTATGCCTTAGCAGGCGGGAAAATTCCAAAGGGTGGACTCTTTCTCGGTATCGGTGACCGGTCGGATGGATGTGATTGCGATACGATCCAAGGGTATATTGACGAATTTCGTATCTACGATCGCGCCCTGACTGCAGCAGAAGTTACGAACAATATGAATGCCACAGGCTTAGATGTCAACCCATCTGCGAACCATCTGAGCGTTACATGGGGCCACATCAAGGCGAGTCGAAGATAAACAAACAATCTTTTGATTCGACACAGAACGTGGCGGGGAAAAATTCGTATTATACGTGCTCTGGTCTGATTCCACCTATCGCATTGCTAATAGGCTGCGAGCAGTGCTCAAAACTGTAAGCCCAAGCAACGCGCCGGGCTGGATATACGTTTAGGTGCGCTCTCACTAAATTCGCCTAAACGAACCGCAACGGAAACTAAGAAAATGAAAACAATAGGGATTGGTGTTATCGGGTGTGACGATATGGGTAGAAATCTCGCTACCAGTGCGCATGCCGTTGAAGGTTTAGAGGTTATCTGCGTTAGTGACGTGCAGGAAGCATTCGCAGAAAAACTTGCCGTAGACCTCAATGTGTTCTATACATCGGATTATCATGAATTGCTCGCTGATGATCGGGTTCACGCGGTGTTAATCGCTACGTCCCCCCTTATGGAGAAAATTGCAGCGGATTCCGCAGAAGCAGGCAAATACAATTTCTACCGTATGGACAGAAACATTCCACTTGAAGAAGTTCAACACATGCTCATCGAACACCTACTTCCTCCAGCAGCATTTTATAGTGAAATCTACAATAAAGAGGCACTAAATAGTTAGCGAGGGTAGGAAGCCTTGCAAGTAGCGGTGGAGTATCAGATCCTATCGTGTTTACATGTTTGAGGTTTACTATAATTTCTAAAATTTGGACGATTCCAGTCTGTTTCCTGCTGAGTCCTGAAGTATTTTCTATTTTCTGCGAGTTTTTCACGGGTCGTAATTCGGAGAAAAAGAATTTCAGATGACAACAAACGCAGCCCCAGCGGGGCGGAATGTTTATAGAAACGCGGGTCCACTCCTCCTTCTTAGCCCCAGCGGGGCGACATGTGTAACTATTTTTATTGAATTCAACCTATCACACGCGGAGTAAAAAATTGTCCAAAGTTTACTATAATTTGCTAAAATTGGAACAATTTCTGTCTGTTTCATGTTGAGTCTTCAAGTCTGTTTTGGTTTTTATACCAGTTTTGTGCGCCCGTAACTCGCAGAAAAAGTATATAGGGTGTAGTACAGAGTAGTCCGAGCGGGCGACATGTGTAAGAAATGCCCCTGCCCACATGGATAAAGTTCCCCAGCGGGGCGATATATGTATAGTAAGAAGTGAGTTTGGAGACGTGTCTAAGATATTTCCAGCAATCCAACCTATGACATAGGGTCATTTAGTTCTTTTGTAGGAGCGAGCTGTGCTCGCGATCTTCCGAGCGAAATAGCAAAAATCCGAAAACTAAATAGCCCAACCTATGACACGAGGATTCTTAAAAAATTGTCCAAAGTTTAGTATAATTCGACGGAGAAAAATTATGGAAACAATCGGGATTGGTCTTATCGGATGCGGTGGTATGGGCAGAAGCCTTGCAACCAGTGCACACGCCGTTGACGGGATAGAAATCATCTGCGTTAGCGATCTACAAGAAGCACTGGCAGAAAAACTGGCTACAGACCTCGGCACCTCCTACACGTTAGATTACCACGAATTGCTCGCCGATGATCGGATTCGTGCGGTGCTGATCGCATCACCACCATTTATGCACGCACAGATGGCAGTTGATGCAGCGAATGCAGGTAAACACGTCTTCTCTGAGAAGCCGATGGCACCAACGCTGGAAGATTGCGATGCAATGATTGCCGCCGCTGAGGAAAACGGTGTTAAACTCACTATCGGCTTGGTGTGTCGTTACCACGCAACACATTCCAAAGTTCGCGAAATTGTGCAGAGTGGAGAACTCGGTGCGCCAGTTTGTATGATGGTGCATCGTATCGGTGGACCGTGGCGCAGCGGGTACAGTCACACCCCGTGGCGGTTAGAGCGTGCCAAATCTGGTGGGAGTCTCATGGAAATCAATGCCCACGAAATTGACTTCATGCGCTGGACGTGTGGGGATGTTACCGCTGTCTATGGTGCCGGTGGACAATATGGACCAGACAAGAGCGACTACCCGGATGTAGTGCTTGCTTCGTTACAGTTTAAGAACGGGGCGGTTGGGTTGCTCCACTCCAGTCATGTTTCTGCTGTCGGTGGATACGGTGGACGTGTCGATTGTGAAGGCGGTTCCATCTATTTCCCACAGATTTGGGGTGGCGATGCGACTATCCAGATCAAACCTTTTGAAGGTGAGGGACAACAGATCAAGATTTCAGACATTAAAGTACCTCCACCGGTTCAAGAGGAGATTCGCGTTTTCGTGGATGCAATCCATAACGATACACCCCCTCCAATTACAGGATTAGATGGTCGCGCAGCAGTTGAGATCGCACTTGCCGCATATCAATCCGTTGAGAGCGGACAATCTGTTCCACTACCCCTTTAATGGCAAGTGGAGATAAGTGTCAATGCCTAACCTACTTCACCGAACCGCAAGGAAAATTAAAAATATGAAAATTTCAGTCTGGGATGGTGGACTTTCGGATAGTTATCTTAAACAGGTTACGCAACTCGGTGCAGACTGCATCGATTTTGGAAACGGTGGCTCTTTCCCCGGTGTTAACGAACAGGGGTATCCCGACTTGGACGAGTTGCTGAAAATCAAGAAACGTATCCGTTCCTGGGGACTCGACATCAACCGCGTGACGCTTCCGAACATCACAGAGAAGTTCATGACGGGGCAACCCGATGGTGATAAGGAACTGGAGAACACGTGCAACGCATTACGCGTTTTCGCTGAAGCCGGTATGCCTATCGCACGTCAACGGTTTTGGGGTGATACGTTTGACTATCTCATGACGCGCTATTCCGCCGTTCATAGAGGTGGATACACCTCACGTGGTGAAAGCCGTGCCGCAACTAAAAACCCATCAGATACACCGACGATGGAGACACTCGACGAATGGTGGAAACGTTTCACCGAGGTCTACGGCGCGCTTGTCCCTATCGCTGATGAACACGACATTAAACTCGCCATTCATCCGTCAGATGTTCCGAATCCAGACACCCCACTCGGCAGCCTCGGCTTCCATCGTGTCATCGATGCGTTTCCAAGCAAGAACGTCGGCTACCTCTATTGCTGTGGCACGCGTGCTGAAGCAGGCGGCAGCACCATCGTCCTTGACGAGATCAATAACTATGGGCGTAAAGGACGCATCTTCATGGTTCACCTGCGGAACGTGCGTGGTAGCCTCGCAACTGCTGGTGCGTTTGAGGAAGTACTTCTTGACGACGGTGATATGAACGTCTTCAAAATCGTCCGAGAATTACAAAAAGTCGGATTTGACGGATGCATCAACGCTGATCACATTCCGAGGTTAGAAGACAATGTCGGGTTAGCCTATTCCGTCGGTTACATCAAGGCACTCTTTGCGGCATTGGTCGCATAACCTTCAATTTGCATGTGTATATGGTAGAACCCCTTACCCCTCAAAATCAGGACAGGTGGGATGTTGTCATTCAGCAATGCCCAAACACGACTGCCTTTCAAAGCCTCGCGTGGCGAGACGCATTAGCGAACGCGTTCAGACAGCTTACCCCGGTCTACATGTTCATTAAGCAAGAAGATTCGGTAATTGGCGGGCTGCCCGCCTTTGTTTTTCAACCCATACCGGGTATCCGTTTGTGGCACTCAATGCCGTGGAACCTGTCCGGCGGGATGCATCTCATTGAGTCTGTGCAGTTGAATCCCGAAATACTGATTACATCCATTGAAACCGAGGCAGCAGAGAAAGGGTGGTGTGAAATCCGCTGGACCCTGCCTCCAGAGCATACCACAACCTACGGTGATGCTTTCACCAAATCGGGCTACGAAAGGACGAGCCATTTCACACATCTTTTGAAAACGAATGAAAACGTTGACACTCTCTGGCATGCTTACAACAAAAGGGTGCGGGGGGCAGTTCGGAAGGCGGAAAAATCAAGGGTAGAGGTTACGGATACAGACAGTGAAGAGGCGTTATCCACATTCTACGACATGTATCTCATGACTGTCAAACGGTTAGGTGGCACGCCGAAACCGCGAGTACTCATGCAGACGCTTCTCCAGCGGAAAATCGCCAAACTTGCCATCGCAAAATACCGGGATACAATTATCGCAGGACTGCTCTATCTGCGTTTCAATCGGACTGTGACGTTGTGGTGTGAAGCATCCGTACCAGCGTTCTTGAAATATCGTCCCAACAACGCGATTTTTCACTATATTATCACACAAGCGTGTCATGAAAAGGACGAATGGGTTGATTTCGGTGCGTCACCGCCGGAGAACACAGGGTTAATCGCGCACAAAGAACAGTACCGCGCAACCCGCACAGATTTCGCCAGTTATACAAAGGTTGTTTCACCTTTGAAAAGAACATTGTGGACCCGGAGCGAGGGGGCACTCCGCCAAATTTATACGTGGATACAGTAGCGAAAATTGTACCCAATAACGTTGTAGGGCAAACGTAAGTTCAATCATAAAAATGTAAGTATGGAGGTCGGTTGGGTAGAGCGGTAAAAGAACAAGAACCCGTCAGTGTATACAGAGAATACCGATTTTTTAATCATGGGTTCGTCTTGTCCATTTGCTGCTATTGTTGCAAGTGGGTATCCGCTTAACACAAACCCGATTTTGACAGGGGTCCCCATAGCGAATAGCGTATGGGGCTGAAAAATCGGAGCAGAAACCCAATAATTAAAAATATGGAACGTAAACCCAATCTAATCTTTGTTTTCGGTGACCAGCATCGCCAATGCGATGTCGGATGCGCGGGAAACCCGCAAGTGCAAACCCCAGCGATGGATCAACTTGCACAAGAAGGGATGTTTTTTCCGAACACCTTCACCAATGTCCCAATATGTGTGCCAGCGCGCGGATGTCTAATGACAGGCAAACACCCTTTGAACCACAAAGCCGTCTCCAACGATCTGCCGCTCCCGCTAACAGAAACCGGCATCGCAGAGGTTTTCAAAGCGTCAGACTATGCAACCGGTTACATCGGTAAATGGCACCTCGGCGGCATGCCAAGGGATAAATTCATTACACCTGAGATGCGTTTCGGCTTTGATCATTGGGTCGGATGGAATTGTCACCATAACTATTTCAATGCCCCTTACCATGACTCCGATGGAAATCAGATGCAGATTGACGGTTACGAACCGGACTTCCAAACCGACCAAGCGATTCAATACTGCCGCGACCACGTTGATGAACCCTTCTGTCTCTATATGAGTTGGGGACCGCCGCATAACCCTTACGAGTATGTGCCGGAACGCTACAAGGAGATGTACCCACCAGAGGATATACAGTTACGTCCGAATGCCGTAGACACTCCTGCAACACGGAAAGATCTTTCCGGCTACTACGCGCATATCACGGCTTTAGATGAAAACCTCGGACGCTTGATGCACGCGCTTGACGAACTCGGTATCGCTGACGATACCATCCTTGTCTATACGTCCGACCACGGGGATATGCTCGGTAGCCACGGGCATAATAGAAAAGAGCGTCCTTGGGAGGAATCAAGCCGTATTCCCTTCATGATCCGCTGGCCCCGCAGAATACCCGTAGGCGTTACTCGTGACACCTTGCTAAGCCTTGTTGACTTTATGCCGTCTATGCTTTCCTTATGCGATTTACCGATTCCAGAAGGTGTCGAAGGCATTGACCTCTCAGAAGCGATGCTCGGTAACACCATTGATGAACCACAGTCTGTGTTGCTTGGGGTGCCTTTACACGGGAGCGAAGGTTTCAATTTTGGTATCCGCGAGTGGCGCGGTGTCCGAACGCATCGCCACACCTACGCACGCCACTATGATGGCACAGGCTGGCTCCTTTACGATAACGACAACGATCCATATCAACTGAACAATCTCATTGATGATGAAAACTCACAGGATCTCCGAGCGGAATTGGAAGCAGACCTCCAACAGTGGCTTACCCGAATAAACGACCCATTCCTGCCGGGATTGGACCACATCCGACAACTCGGTCTATCGGAACTCTGGAACATTAGTGAGCAGCGGTTTGGTGGGAGAAACCCACGTTGGGCATAATTTGTTCTGGTTTAAAAGTAGCAGGCACACGCCGTGTGCCGTAGCAGAGTGACACGCTTGGCGCAAGGATAAAAATATGAAGAAGCGAGTACTCGTCATCGGTTGGGATTGTGCCGCGCCGGAACTCGTCTTTGACGCATTCAAAGACGATATGCCAAATACACACCGCTTGATGGCACAAGGCACGTACGGAGAACTGGAGAGTACGATCCCACCTATCACC
>JAKZUG010000317.1:0-3788 GCA_047516705.1 Candidatus Poribacteria bacterium
GAAAGAAGATCCAAGCTTGCCGTCACATAGAGATTGTTTTCAGAGACTGCCAAGGAGTCAAAGGCATTGGGGGTCTCTATCGGTAATTTTTTCCATGTGCCTGAATCAAGTCGGTAGAGTTCTCGGTTTGTAAGAACGAACACGGTATTACCAATAGATGTCACTGCCGAAATTTTTTCGTCTGTTGATTCCTCGTCAAAGTGAAAGCCATCGTTAAAGGCTGTCCACTGTTTACCACTATCTTTGGATTGATAGATGCCCTTCTCAACTGCGAGGTAAAGGGTTTGATCTGTGATTATCAATCCGATAGCCTTCCCTTTTGGACGGCTACCGAGAGCACTCCATGTCTTGCCACGATCCGTTGAAGAGAGCACTTCTTTAACAGAGACAATATAGAGCGTATTGCCTCGCTCTGTCATAGGTGTCTGATAAAGCTGCGCATTCGTTACACTGGCATTGACGAGTGTCCACGTTTCTTTGTCTGGTGTCAATCTGTAGATACCGACGGGTGAAGCGGCGTAGACATCTCCTTTGGAGCCAGCCAATAAGCCTAACACAGAAACACCTTCAGGTCCGCTTGCTTGTATCCACTGCTGTTTTGTTACAGCACTTTTTTCATCCTCTATCTCCGTGGCAGCAGCCAGCACAAAAGGTTCTGAGGCTTGTGGTCCGATGCCACTGCGCTTACCATCAGTTTCAAAACGTCCGGCTTGGTTCCGTAAATCTGGCTTTGCTTGTGTTTCAAGGACGATGGGTGCATCAATGATTTCAACGGTGGTTTCAGATTGTGCGTTTACGGTGTAGGGCTTCTGAAAACGGGCGAGGTATTCGGAACCCACACCCATTATTAGAAAGATAAAGATCGCAGTTGCGGCAGCTGCTGCCCATGGTACTAAAGGTCTACTGCTTGTAGGGGCTATCGGTTTTATATCGGCGATTTGCCGCATAATGTTCTCTGTAAAGTTAGCAGGTAGTTGTACGCTGCCGAGGGTTTCGCGAATCATGTTTTCTTGCTCCTTTAAACGGTTACGTGCGCGTTGAAGACGACTCTTAACTGTGTTTGGGGAGACCCCTAAAAATTCGCTAATCGCTTTGCACGTCATTTCTCCAAGGTAGTGAAGTGTCACAACTGTGCGTTCGCTCTCCGGTAGTTGTTCAAGAAGGTTTTTAATGAATCCACGGCGGTATTCAACGGAGGCGTTCTTGCGCTGTTCATCTTCGTAATGACGATAAGAAGACGCGTCGACTTCCTCTCCGCTTGTGGTTTCCAACGATTTCATCTGTGGCTTCTGTTTTCGGTACCAACCAGTGCAGACCCGATCGGTAATAACATAGAGCCATCCTGCAAACTGATTCGGATTCTTCAATGTCCCGAGTTTTTGGTATACCTTGAGGAATGTGTCCTGTGTAAGTTCCTCTGCAGTGTGGAAATCGCCAACTTTCCGCCAAGCGAGTGCGTGGACCCTCTTCTGGTGTTTCTTTACCAATGTGGTGAAAGCACCCTCATCGCCTGTCAAGAAGCGGTTAATGAGTTGGGCATCTTCATTTTTCATCAGATATCTCCTGAATGAACTAATTAAGGTGTCATTCTTCTCAGTCTGAAGTCGAGGCTTTGATTTCGTATCGCGTTAATTCAAGGGTTTTCTCTTCGGGCGGTTCCAATCCAAGTTTTGTAAGCGACTCTAAAATTAAAACATACGAAACTTTTTAATGCCACCCTACTGCTGTTACTATTAATGACGCGATTTAAAATGCGAAAGGTTGCATAGCGGGAAAAAAGTTGCATGAACTAAGCGCAAGTAGTCTGAAGTGTTTCACTCAGATCCATTCAGTTCTCCTATAGTTTAGATTTTTCGCCCGAGATTTCTTTGCTGTCCGAGCAACCTCGCAGTCCAGACGCAGGGCTTCGCTGACGAGGTTTGAAACCTTACCCACTAATAACTGATAACTGACGACTGACTGCTGATAACTGATAACCATCTGAAATGTTTTCTTGACATAACTTAAAAAAGTCATTATACTGAGGTGTATATGAAGCTCTTATCTATAAACGTTTCAAAACCGAAACCTATTCAATACGGTGGCAAAACCGTCCATACTGGCATCTTCAAAGAACCGGTATCAGGCACTGTCATGCTCAGAGAAAAGAACATAGACGGTGATGGGCAAGGCGATCTGCGGGTGCATGGTGGGACTTATAAAGCCATCTACGGGTATCCGTTTGAACATTATGCCTATTGGCAGCAAGAATTGCGTAGAGACGGCTTGACTTATGGACAGTTTGGTGAGAATCTCACTGTTGAAGGGTTGTTGGAAGATGCTGTTTACATCGGTGATGTCTTTCAGATAGGCACGGCAGTAAAATTACAGATTACACAGCCGCGCGTGCCGTGTTTCAAACTGGCATACAAGATGGGACTGCCGGAATTTCCGAAAGAGTTCTTAGAGAGTCGGCGCGTCGGTTTCTATTTCCGGGTACTTGAAGAAGGTGAGATTACTGTTGGTGATACAATTGTGCGCATCAAGGTCGCATCGGAACCGATGAGTGTCACGGAGATCGTCAACCTCCGCTATTTTGATACGGACAATCACGCGAAGATCGCACAAGCCAGAAAACTACCTGCGCTCTCACCAAGTTGGAAACGAGATTTCACGAAAATTTTAAACGGATGAACATTTTTAAAGCGACAACCAAACGGGAAACGAGTGAAGCGGCGGCGCACGTCGCCAGCACGAAACTGCGTGATGCACTTAACGCTAACGGGCATGCCAGTTTCATTGTTGCCACGGGTGCGTCACAATTTGATTTTCTTGCCGCGCTCACCGCGGATGAAACGATTGACTGGTCCAATACGTCAATGTTCCATCTTGACGAGTACATCGGCATTCCTGAGACACATCCCGCCAGTTTTCGCAAGTACCTACGGGAACGCCTTGTGGACATCGTTCATCCCGGAACGGTGCATTTTCTGGATGGCGAAGCGGATGAACCACAAGCCGAATGTGATCGGCTCAATCGGATTATATCGCAACATCAGATTGACGTGGCTTTTGTCGGTATTGGCGAGAATGGACACCTCGCATTCAACGATCCGCCAGCAGACTTTGAGACAGAGGATCCGTATATCCTCGTCGAATTAGATGAAGCGTGTCGTCTTCAACAGGTAGGCGAGGGTTGGTTCACTGGGCTCGATGAGGTGCCAACCCAAGCCATTTCGATGTCTATCCGTCAGATTATGAAGGCGCAAACGATTATTTGTACGGTGCCAGACGAACGAAAAGCGGAGGCGGTTCGAGATTGCTTACACGGCGAAATAACGCCAATGCATCCAGCCTCTATCTTGCAGACGCATCCGGATTGTGCGGTATTTCTGGACGCGGGGTCGGCATCTCTGTTATGATGACGGATATTTGTTGATTTGTGGAAATGGAGCGTATTGATGAAAGATGCAGTCAAGGTCGGGATCATTGGTGTCGGGGGAACGATTGGCAGCACAACCGCTGTTCTTGCCGCGGAACCGAATGTCCAACTTGTTGCTTTGGCAGACCCGGACCCAAACCGTAGGAAAAGGGTCTTGGACGGTATTAAAGGTATCCGTGTTTTCGACGATTATCGGCAGATGTTTGACGCGTGTGATTTAGATGCGGTCTGCATTGGACTTCCGACGTGGATGCACGCTCCCGTTTCGCAGGAGGCAGTGGAGCTTGGGCTGCATGTGCTTTGCGAAAAACCGCCATCAAACGATGCGGCGGAACTAATACCGGTCACGCAACTTGCCGCAAGTAAG
>JAKZUG010000318.1:0-6899 GCA_047516705.1 Candidatus Poribacteria bacterium
GGTAAAAGGTGAGAGGACTTTGGAGGTGCTGCTACATTGATAGATTCACCGAAATGTGCGGCAACCAGCAGCAGGTCAATGATGTCAACACGCCCATCCTTATTTATGTCAGCTTTAGGATACTCCGAAGGTTCCTCACCAAAACTGTTTGAAACGAGGATAAGATCTTGAATATCGACAACCCTATCGTTGTTTATATCCCACGGTAATGTTTGCGGAACGGCGATTTGTTCTTGGGTGTCTGGCAAAGCGGATCGCCAACCGGCGTGGAGTTGTTCGCTGAGATGCGCAACCAGATCAGCGTTTTCTGGAAGATCCACGATATTGACGGTTTCATCCGGGTCGATGTGATAATCGTAAAGTTCTTTTCCTCGCCTTCCGTTGTTTGCCCACTCGGTATATCGGTATTGCGCTGTCCGCATGGACCGTCCCCTTGTGCCTGCCCGACTGAGTTGACTAAAGGCAGCCGTTTTCCACGGACGCGTCGGTTCCTCAATGACAGGTGTTAGACTTAGACCTTCTAACTGTGATGGCACGGGAAGCTGACATGCCTCACACAACGTCGGATAGATGTCAACAAGTTCGACGAGAGCATCGGTTTGGTTAGGCTGTTGCCCCGGAACACTGATGATCATGGGGGAACGGAGGGCAACTTCAAAAAGCGTATTCTTACGCCATGTACCATGTTCGCCAAGATGGAACCCGTGGTCACCTACAAAAACGACAACAGTATTTTGGGAAAGCCCCAGGGTATCGAGTTGCTGGAGTACACGTCCCACTTGTGCATCCATGTAACTTGTTGATGCAGCATACGCTCGAATCAACTCTAATATCTTCGCTTCTGATAGGGGACCCTCATCTGGAATGTCTTTATATGCTCTGAGTCCACCTAAGTTGTTATTAGCAATCGTCGGTACGTCAGTCGGGAGAGCAGAAGTCACAGGAAGGGCAAAGTTTTGTTGCGCGTAGAGCTCGTAATATTTCTTCGGTGCATAGAAAGGCAGATGTGGCTTCTCAAAACCGACTGCAAGAAAAAATTGTGTGTCTTGAAGCTCCGCTAAAACGGCTACCGCTTGTTCGGCAGTTCTACCATCTGAGAGGTCGTTATCTTCAACATCAAGTGATTGCCAAGCAGGAATAAATAGCGGGTTGAAGGGGATCCACGGTGGCAGCCATGAGGGGACACTCCACGAATAGGCATCATCTTGTGCCACCGCGTTATGCCCGATTTTACCGACAGACTGCGTGTGATAGCCGGACGTTTTAAAGTGCTGTGGAAGTGTCACAGCATCAGGCAGCTTTCCCCGAAAATTTACTGCATTGGAAAACACACCTGTTGTCTCGGGTCTTAGTCCGGTCAGCATCGATGTCCGCGAAGGATGACACAGCGGATTTTGACAATAGGCACGGTTGAAAAGTGTCCCGCGCTCGGCTAAAGCATCAATGTTGGGCGTGTGAATCTCTGGATGACCATAACATCCAAGCAGAGGGCGCAGATCATCAACAACAATAAATAAAACATTGTATTGTCCGTTGGCATTAACTTGACTTTTAGGTAACAGCGCGGTTGCGAGGGTAGCGGCTCCTGCTTTTAAACTGGTTGAAAGGAAGGCACGCCGAGTAAAAGGATGTTCTGCTAAGGATCGGTTCAATCCCGGGTTGGCTGAATTTTTTGGCATTATGTAAATGATTCCTATGGGAATATTATGACGACTTTTCGATCTTTTACAGATTGCCTGAATAGCGCAAGGAGTTCTTCCTCACTGCTTTCAGGGAATTCAAACGATAGGCGGAGATATTCAATGATTATCTCATCAAAGGAACTGATATATTCAAAGTAAAACATGCCAAGTGTACCCTCTTTTGATTTTTCAGCGAGGGCATCTTGGAGGTTGTCAAGTGGTTCTAACAGCTCCGTATTTCCAATATTTTCTTGGCGATATATCTCCACTAAATCAACCCAAAATCCCTTTCTAAAACCGAGTTCTTCTTTAAAGATATCTTCAGAGGCAGTCAATACAATAGAAAAATCACCTGTTTCTTCAGCTTTTTGGTGTAATTCTACCCGCCTTTCATTGACTCTTTCCATTGCCGTTCGTGCTTTTTCTAAAGAATCCTGTGGAGGCGTAACAATCTCCATGATTGGTTGCCTCATCGCTCGGTCACATCCGACCAGCAACACAGATACACAAAACATCAACGCTATCAGCAGTATCAACACTCTCATTTCTACTCCTTTTTAAGTAAACTGTGAACTTGTGGGTAGTTTACTTTAATAGCCCACTCATATTAAAAAGTTTATCTACCTACCATACCTTAATTCTCTCATCGTGTCATGGAAAATAGTGGCAATTTTCGGATGAACATCAAAAGGTTGTCTGGCGGGTACTGGATGCAAAGTCTGCCGAGCGTACTCGCGGAACGTGTTGTCTGTTGGCAATTCACAGAAATTGCATAACGCGGCGAGTACCTCGTCTGGTTCAGCTGTTAAATCTTCAAAACGGAGGAGATGGATACAATCAGGTAATTCTTGTATTAAACGGAGTCCTTCCTGCATAGTGACGATCCATTCTATGGCGGCTCTGTCAAGATGTCGCTCAAAACCTTTAATCTCATCAGCGATTTCAGCAAAAACTGAATCTGTTTTAACAAGTTGTTCGGCTATAAGCCTCCACTTTCGGTCATTGACCCCCCACCAGTCATGTTTTTCACCATTGACCTGAACGCCAAGCCGCTCTGACCAAGCTGCGATTGAATGACACGTATCCCATCCATTTCGCACGAGAAAGATAAAACGGGCATCGGGAAATAGAGCACGCACGAAGTCCACCCTGAAGATGAGTTCCGGATACTTATCAACGAGACGTTTTGAACGTGTCACTGTTAAATAGGCACCAAACATTTGAGCAGCGCGTTGACGCATCTCATCTGTTGCATCTTCCGCGGTGAGACGATACTTTGCGTCGGCTTGGCTGTAATTTCCGATGATGTCTTCATGTGGATGGATGAGATGCCATATCGCTTTCGGTTCGTTGAGGTAGCCGACTTCCCTGTGCATGGAAAGCACGATACCGAGTATTGTTGTGCCGCTGCGTCCTGTTCCTAAAATGAAGATCGGTTTCTCAACAGGTTT
This sequence comes from Candidatus Poribacteria bacterium, assembly GCA_047516705.1. GTDB lineage: Bacteria > Poribacteria > WGA-4E > WGA-4E > WGA-3G > WGA-3G. Next base: position 3,134 of record JAKZUG010000318.1, read on the forward strand.
GTATCTGTTTTTAGTCGTAGAGACTGTTTTCAAGATAGAAAAAACGAGCGGATTTATCCAGCGACCTTTGGTGGTTACGGGGCGCCCTTCAAAGAGAGCGTAGCTCATGAAGCGGGTCAGTGCTTTCATCGGGCGCGTTTTGATGTAACTTGGATTAATTTGAGCAATCATGTTTTTGTTTAGCAAGAAGAAAAACGAATATAGAAATCACAAACGCCTTTTTAGGGTTTCACGGATGTTTTTCACCCGGTCAAGGTTAAAGAAAAATGCCCCTGCTAATTTCACAGGGAATGTCAATAGATGAAGTGCCAAACTCGCTACATTAGGTTGTATTGAGACGGGGTTATAGTTATGTTTCTTCATGAGGGCTGCAGTTATCGTCTGGTTGAGGTAAATTTCAGCGGAACTGAGTTCACCGTCTTGCCAACTGTGTGCTCGATGCGGATTGATACCGAGTTGCTGAGGTTGATCTTCTGCAACGGAAGAACCGACTTGCGGGACTTGGAGCATCTCATCGGCGTAAGTAATACCGACAAAGTCACAGACGGATTTGACCGTTTTTTGAGGGTGGGTGAGAAGTTCCTCAAAGTAGACAGAAACAACCCGCTCGTGCCGTGCGAACCGATCTGCAGCGTTGACAGCAGTGCGCCAGATATGACTGATAGTTATCGGATGATAGTTTACCCAATCACGAATCGTCTCGTTCATCGGCATATCAGTACCACCGAGAAATCGGCGTTTCCATCTCCTTTTCTGGGATAATAGTACGTCACGCGGGTCACGAATCATGTTAATAATCCTTGAATCTGGGTAAAACTCAAGGATATCCGCAATGTAAAAGACATTACGAGGTGTCTGATCACAAGGGATAGTTCTATTGTTTTCAGTAGCTTCATAGCAGAGAAAGGTTTCAAAGAGAGAGGCTGATGTTTCAGGACATGTGGTTAATCCGTCAAGAAATGCCCGTGCCTTGTCTAAAAAACGTCGTGGGTTCCCATGTGTGCGATAGCCCTCCCTTTGAATGCAATATAACCGTGCGGTGAGTTCTTCTATCTCCTCTTTAGGCAATTCCAATGAAAAGGGCGGTGCACACAATTGACCGAAGAAATGTAGTTCGCCAAAGGTGTAAACACTTGGGTGTTTCCCGAGTATACGTCCCATCATCGTTGTGCCACTGCGGCTATTCCCTACAACAAATATCATTCTTTTAACTATGTGCCTTGCGATGGTCTGACCGTTGGTCAGACCATCGTTTCTTGATTAGAAAGGAAACTATGTCAAAAAGGAAACGTGTGATTAAATGCCAATAAGTTTTCGCCTTACATTACATCATGTTAATTTTTTATATTGAGGATGCCGAAACTGTTTTTTGGGATAGTGAATTCTGTTGCCTTCCCAGTCCACTCTTGGATCTTGACTTCGATTTCACCGGATCCCTCCATTTCGGCATTGCCCCCGTTCGTTGCATTGAGTCTTTCATTAGCAACATAACGATAAGTGACATTGTCTTTGTAGTGTTTGCCATCAATGAAAAGTCGTGGCGTGTGCTGTTCACCTGTGCGATTGCTGACGAGGACGACCAGATCTTCTGCATCTTTCCGGCCGATGGCTTGCGCCTGAATACCGGACATCTGTTTTCCTGCATATTCCATATCTCCTGCAAGAAAAGGTTGGTTTTGGATAGAGAGGGTGAACTGTGTATCTGCCTGTGCGAATGCTTCGCCGATAAGTTGAAAAGCGGGATAGACAGCACGGCGGATCGTGTCACCAAAATCCGATTCCGGGTCACCCCCATACTTCCAAAAGGTGCCGGGTTTTGCAGGTGTTATCGGCGAAAACACCGGAAATCCTTTGCCAGGACCGGTAATGACATGAAAGTTTGCTTGTGTGACATTAGGCATCGTTAACATTTTTAGAAAAAAGTCGCCGACGTACATCGCATGGAGCTGGGTATTCGCAACGCGGTTGGCAGGGTTAGCGATGTTCCACTCTGTTATCCACATCTCCTTATCGGGAAATAATTTTTCATAGTACTCAAGTGCCTCTGGAACCGCAAAGTGAATCCAACCCATGAGGTAGCCTCGCATCTCCTCAATCTCTTTTTTCCGAACAGCTTTGTATGCATAGACATGGACGGTATAAGCGTCGTAAAAACTGGTATCCGCTGCGAGACCTGTATCCCATTTGCGTTGCTGTTTTTTCACCAACCAACCCTCTTTGTGGAATGCGATTGGGGTAGCACAGACAGATATTTTTATATCCGGGTCAGCGGTTTTCATTGCTGCAGCATGTTTTTTGGCTTCCGCGATGTAGGTTTCGACGGTAGGGTATTTGTTAAGATAGTGTGGTAGATAGTACTCATTGCCAAGCTCCCAATGCTTTACCTGATATCCCTTGTTTTTCGCATAACTGACCCATGCCGCACTTTCTTTCGGGGTGCCTGTCCATAAATTCACGACGACAACAGGCATTATATTTAGCGTGTTACACAACTGCATAAAATCGTCGAAAAGGATTTTACCGTCACGCCGTTTTTGAAGTTTGACGTAGTTTCCTTTATTTCGTTGATTCAGTTTCGGATTGAGAGTTGATGCCATTTCATTCTCAAAAAAACCGCCAGGCTCCCAATGATAGAAATTTCCGACTGTACCGCCGGGAAACCGCAAGGTCTTTGGGGCAAGTGCCTTCGTTAATTCAACAAAATCGGGATCAAGATAGCCGTAATCACCACTTATCATGTTTGTGTTGAAACCGTAGAGTGCCTGACGGAGTGGTCGTGCGTTACGAGTGTCAATTTCCAAACGCAACGTATCTGGCAGCAATTTTTGATCTTGACAACCGATACTCAGAAGGATCACTACTACCCCCAACAATCCTATACAACAGATTTGACAAAACCTGTTAAAAGTGCGATAAGTATTTGCAAACTGAAAATGCGTACTTAAGAGAAAACCTTTATTTACCATATTTGCCCATCCTGCTCAGCGCGGAATAAAGTGCTTATAACGTTATCCTTAGAGGTTTATATGTAGGAAGTGTCCTATCGCTCGCGAACATGAGACCTGCACAGAGCCAAAAGTAGAAGCCGTAGCCTCGAAATTCAAGGGTTCGGTTAAAGAAAAGCAGAAACACTGTAACAGCGACGAGGCAGAGCATAATGATTGCGATCCGCTGTGTCACGCGTGATGAAATTACACCTCTCGCTCCAGCAAACGGTGTACTGACGGACCTTTTGTAAAGGTTTAGCGCGGCGCGAAAGAGTTGATAAAATATTAGGACGAAAAAACCGAGTCCTAACACACCATAGAAGCAGAGAATCGCTACCCAATACACATCTTTGAAGCCGTTCTTACTGAGTATTTTCAGAAGGAACGAGCGTTTGCTCATATTAAGCCTTTCAATCGTAGAATTCTGGTCTGCGCCATAACCTAAGATAGGTTTATTGACGAGGACTGTGGGTACATTCCCGATTAATGCGCCCAATCTCTGTTTTTGCGCGACACGGACGTAAGAGCCAGAAAATACACCCGTTACGTTGCCGACAAGTCCAACTTTCGCTTTGCGCGGGTTTATGTATTCAAGATTGAATGGATTCGCTACTGCTAATAGTAGCGCAAAGACCAATGCGGTTGCTAATGCTAAGCGGAGCGTTTTTTTCCAGCCGTAGTGGAAGTAGTACCATGCCGCACCGGCGAGAAGCGCGGAGAATGTAGCGGCGCGTGAATACGAACGCGCAATAAAGAAAAATAGTACCGCTGCACCGAGT
>JAKZUG010000319.1:0-12705 GCA_047516705.1 Candidatus Poribacteria bacterium
TAACATTGGACTATGAAACACAGACGAGTTATCATTATACGGTTTCAGTCTCAGATGAAAATAACGAATCAGACTCAATTTCTGTTACTATCAACATCACGAACGACCCAAGCGATGATACCACTAACCCCCCACCGCCACCACCACGGCTACTACTGATCTCTATGTCTTCAAGTAATTCAAATCCTGAACCCGGTGATACGGTTACATTTACTGCTGGAGTCCAACGAAATAACAACCCCGCGATAGATCAAACAGTGACGTTTAGCATCAATCCAGACGATGGGACCGCGTCGCTGAATCCTACAAGCGCAACAACTGGTAACGACGGACAGGCACAGACTACACTTACACTGGGAAGTGATGCCTCAGGATCATACACAGTCACAGCGTCGGTTGGAACTATCTCCACAAGCGCGGCTGTGGATGTTGTGGATGTTGAAATCCTACAAACGTCACAACAGCAACAGACTGAGACAGAAACTCAGCAGAATACTGATACGAACACTGATACGCAAGACTCTCAGACAGTGCAGCAACCCTCAGACCCAGGGCAGTCAACACCGGAGGAACCGCCTCGAGTCATCAGTAAATTTTCTGTCCTTGGACAGATTAGTTTTAGCGAAATAATGATTACCTCCGAAGGCGGACTTAATTCCCGCGCACAGTGGATAGAAGTGTATAACAACTCCGATACAGAGGCGGTGAATCTGAAGGGATGGCACCTTGAAATAGAGGCGCGCGACGATACAGGTGCGCATCGGCACGTCGTGATTCCACTCGAAGATTTACCGATCCCAGCAAATCAAACGGTGCTAATCGTGACATGGAATGGTCGTAACTCTGGCGATTTTCCAAAGGATCGCATCTATAATTTTTTCAACCATCATAGCGATGAGTTTGAACAGGACGAGCATCGGAATATGGTGCTGGGTCGGGTAGGCTTCTATTTGAAGTTATCGGATCCTGATGGAGTTGTCAGTGATATTGTTGGTAATCTGGATGGCGATAGCAAGACAGAAGACGAACCGGCATGGGAGCTGCCCTCTGGAACAACACAAGATGGTGCTCGGGCTTCATTGATGCGACGATATGACTGTGATACGCGCGTGCCACTTGATGGCAGAATATCAGAAAACTGGGTGTCCGCATCGGCACTGCAGTTGGGCGTGATGACGTATTGGGGCAGAGAGACAGACATCGGGAATCCGGGGTATCGAGGGGACGGCGCGCTCCCTGTGACGTTGTCGAACTTCCATTCTGAACGTTTGGACACAGGTGTCGTCGCGATTGAATGGACAACGGAATCGGAACTGGATAATGCCGGCTTCAATATCCTGCGGAGCCAGACGGAGCAAGGTCCATTTGTCAAGGTAAACCCGACGCTGATAGCGGGGGCTGGCACCACGAGTGAACGGCAGACGTATAAATGGAATGATACAACTGCCGAGTCGAATGTCGCGTATTACTACCGGATTGAAGATGTATCGTTCTCAGGAGATCGTCAGCAGTTAGGGACGGCACGGATGCGAGGATATATTTCCGCAAGCGGTAAACTAACCACGACGTGGGGTGGTTTGAAGACACGGAATTAGCAACGGTCGCACTTTCACATCTCGCTCCAACGATGGGAACAGTTTACTGATTCCAGACAGACAATGTGTCCTTCTTGAACAATTTGAAATAACTGTTTCTTCATGTAGGTTCGGTTTCTAACCGAGCCTACTTTAATTTTACCCCCAATTTCCCTTATACTACAGATCAGTTTGCTGTTGTTTCAAATAATAAACCGCGATTCGGAGATCGCTCCTACAAAAGATATACGGCGACACAAAGATTGATCCTGAGGAACAACTGAATGCCTCTGAATGTGTAGATAGGGTCGCGAGGCACGGCGGGGTTTACAGTTGGAAGCATAGGAGGATATATGAAAATCCGCCCTATTATAGGGCGGACGTTGTTTTAGAACGACGTTTTGATTTGTCCCCAACGGGTTGCAAGTTTGCCTTCGGGTTGGACTGGCAGACCTTCCGCTTCATAAATTTGTTCGACTTCGTCTTCGGACAAGGCTTTGTTGTAAATCATAACTTCATCAATGATGCCTACGAAACCGCCATCACCTGCATGTCCAATCTCGGTTTCTGATCCACCCGTAGCCATTGGTCCATTGTACGTCATGTCTTTCTCTAACTTACCATCGACATAGAGAAACATCTCTTTGTCAGCAACAACGCCAACAATATGATGTCACTTCCCTTTATCAAACGCAGCAGCACCAAAACCGCCATCTCCTTGCTATCTGGGTTGGACAATGAATTCCATCTCTTGCCCCGCGTTTCTACCATCAAACCGCAATGCCCAGCCGTTGACATCGCGCTGCGCTACAATCGTGCCACAGCATCCAGCGACGACACCTTTCACAGGGCTATCACTATCAGCATTCACCCAAGCAACAACGCTCATCTCTTTTTCACCAGCGAATTCTAATGAACCAGTGCCGGGGATATGAACGAAATTCTCGCCATTGAATTCGAGTGCTTTTCCAACTTTGCCAGCGACAGATTTCGGATTACCATCAAGTTCGCCGTCGTTGTCACCCAAGACATCTTCAACTTTTCCACCAGCGATAGTCCCGTCATCAAAGGACCAATAACTCACCACACCGTCTAACGGAAGTTGCGCGTATGTTAAAGGATTTGCTAAAAAAAAGGACACAGTAAACAGAATGAGGGTTAATGTTCTTAGGAACATGTTATTTTTTCTCCCTTTTAAAGGTTGTATACGGACTGACCGATTTTGACCGATTTGTAAGACTTTTTTTAATCTAAGTCCAATTATTATACCAAAAGAGTGGATTTCTGTCAATCAATTTTCCGGTTGACAGAAATTGCTGAGAAGTGGTATCATATAGAGTAGAATGAAGCGTGTAGACTTCAGTTCACGGTTCTATCAAGCGTACAAGGCACTACCTAAAACGAAGGGCGTTACTCGCAAGCCCGTCTTAAGAAGTAAGGAGGTTGGCATCAATTTCATACCTGAAGGGTAGGTTTTGATGCTGTGAAGTTTGATGAAACAGAGAAAGCAAATATTATCCATTTTAGTAGTCGTGCTGCTCATTTCTGTCGTGCCTTTCGCGCTTGCACAAAAAGCGTGGGAGACGGTAAGCGAATCCAAGTGGCAGGCTTCTTTTTCTGATGTCTTTTTTGTAGATGCACAACACGGATGGATTGTCGGTAGCAGTGCAACAATTTTACATACTACCGATGGCGGCACAACATGGAACAGACAACCCCTACCGCTTGAAGTTGAACTAAAGAAGGTCCGTTTTATCGACCCACAAGTTGGTTGGGTTGTCGGCGACAACGGCACAGTGCTGAAGACTACAGATGGTGGGCAGACATGGATGAAGAAGAATACTGGCACCTACACTGCCCTGTTAGGAGTCTCTTTCACGGATGAGAAACACGGTTGGGCAAGTGGAGATGGCGGGTTCATCATCAGCACTAAAAACGGTGGCACAACGTGGGCACAACAGGAGATTGACACCAACAACACGATTGAAGGCATTCACTTCGTCAGTCCCGATGTCGGTTGGGCAGCAGGCGGCGGTGGAACCCTTCTCCATACTTTAAGGGGCGGACAGTCGATCATGGAGGAAGGTGATGGTGCCGAAGAACAGAAGGAAAAATCTGGATGGGATTTCCAGACGAGTGCTACAGTCAATACACTTGATGCGCTCTTTATGTTGGACGATAAAGTAGGTTGGGCAGTCGGGGCAGGTGGTGCTATTGTTGCCACAGTGGATGGGAGGAATTGGTTAGAGCAAACGAGTAATGTTCCGAACTCAAATGGTATGCCTGAACCTATCTGGGATGTCCATTTTGCGGATGAAAATGTAGGGATTGCCGCTGCCGAATTCGGTGTAATCCTTCGCACAAAAGATGGTGGCACGACGTGGACACCCGTTGAGACACGTCCTGTTGCTGCCCGCCTCCAAGGTATTCACATGATCAGCGCATCCGAAGCATGGATCGTCGGAGATAAGGCTACTATCCTGCACACCACAGATGGCGGTGAAACGTGGAATATTGTCTCGAGCGCAAACGAACTTCGCGCCGTCTATTTCCATAACGACATGCTCGGGTGGGCAGTTGGTTTAGCTGGAAGCGTTTTGCACACCAACGATGGCGGCGAAACGTGGAAGCCCCAAAATAGTGGGAACGTCTTTGAACTCTTCGGCGTTGGGTTTGTTGATGAAAACAAAGGCTACATTGTCGGGAGCAATGCGGCGTTGGCTGAAACAAAGGACGGCGGCGAAACGTGGCACGGAGTCAGCGACCCAGGGGATGAAGGGCACGGCACGGCCAAGCGCATCCAATTCAATGACCCAATGACGAGTTGGAAGAGTGCTATGGGTTCCTATGCCCTCAGCTTCGGCACCCCAACACACGCATGGGCTGTCGGTGAGACCGGTAGAATCATGCATACCGGCGATGCTGGGCAGACGTGGATTGGACAGGACTGTGACCCGATGATGACAGGCGCAGGCTTTAACAATCTCTACGGTGTTCACTTCATAAACGACAAAGCCGGCTGGGTCGTCGGTGATAGTGGGACCATCGCAAAAACAGAGGATGGCGGACTCAGTTGGGCACCTACCTTGCAAGGACCGCGATGGAACGATGTCCATGCCATAGACGAACAGAACGCTTGGGTCGCTGGTGAACAAGGAGCTATTATGGTAACCACGGACAGTGGTACTAATTGGATCGATCAGACAGTTCCAACGCGTGAGAACCTCAATGCTATTCTGTTTCGAGATGCCAAAGAAGGGTGGGCCGTCGGTGATAATGGAACAATTCTTTATACATCCGATGGTGGGGTTACTTGGTTGATGCAGGGATCGCCAACCACAAATCATCTGCGGGATCTTGTCCAAACGCCAAGCGGTCAACTCTGGGCAATTGGCAACGCTACAACCATTATTCGCTATTAGGTCCTGCTTACATCAGTATGGGTGGGTACTTGTTACCTGCCCATATTCACGATTTCACTCGTAGAGATGTGTCTTCGTAGAACCCGTCTTTACCCAACATTGGAGGACACGACTGCAATGAATCCATTACGGTTCTGCCACTTCGTATGTGCTGGAACCTTTCTACTACTTTTAACAAACCTCTCTGCTGTAGCACAAGAACCGCGGGTTTTGACATTAGAGGATAGTATTGAGAACGCTAAACAGAGCAATCTTACTGTTCAAACTGCTGAGCAAAGCCTGAAAACTGCCGAGGCACAAGTTCGCGCAGCACGCGCAGGACTCTTGCCAAGGATCACAGCCAGTGGCAATTATACCTATTTTAAAGATATACAAAAGTCAGTAATTCAAGCCGATGGCGGATTCGGTTTCCCGATGTCGGATGGAGAAATGAGCGAGATGCCGCCTCCGAGTGCTGATAACGAGTCCGAACTGATTGAACTGGAATTTGGGGCACATCACAACCTTCAAGGCACGGTCAACCTAACACAACCTATCTTCGCGTGGGGACGTTACTACTACGGGTATCAAGCCGCAATGCTCAACTATCAAGCAATGCAGCGAGATGTTGATACCGCCTATAATCAACTCCGTTTGGATGTATCTGAAGCGTTCTATGGTGTCTTAATTGCCCAAGAGTTCGTGAGGGTAGCACAACAAAGCGTTTCCCTTGTTGAAAAGCAACTCGGGATCGCAGAGGCATCGCTTAAGGCAGGTGCCGCAACTGACTTTGATGTCCTTCGAGCAAAGGTCCAACTCGCAAATGCAAAATCCCAATTTGTTCGTGCCGAGAACGCCATCATTACCACCAAAAATGCCTATAAAACAGTACTGAACATACCACTCGCCGAGGACATGTCTCTTAAAGGCACACTCGAAATCCCAGAAAAACATCAAATGCCAGCGTTAAACCTTGACGCGCTGATAGAACAGGCACTTAAAAATCGGCCCGAAGTACGCCGCACGCAATTGAGTGAGCATGCTGCCCACAAACAGGTTGACATTGCTAAAACGCGGAGCCGTCCAGACCTCGGCCTCTTTACAAACTATCAAATATCACAGAATGAAAGACTGACACAAATGAATAGGATTTGGAGCGTCGGCTTCCAAATCAATATCCCTATTTTTGATGGGTTTGCAACGCGCGCAGCCGTCCAGCAATCCGAATCCACTTTAAAGCAGGTCCAGTTGGGCGGAACCCAAGTCAAAGTCGGTGTTGAGTTTGAAGTACGAAATGCCTATCTTAACCTCCTTGGTGCGCAAACACTTATTGATGTACAGCGTGAGGCGGTCACCCAAGCACAGGAAAGTGTACGCATCGCAAATCTCCAGTTTCAAAACGGAATCATTACCACCGTCGCGTTGAGCGACACCCAACTCGCTTTAGCACAAGCAGAAGTTAATAGACTTCAGGCATACCACGATTACGTCGTCGGTTTGGCGAGATTGGAAAAAGCAATAGGACAAACACTAAAATAAACAGACAGTTCTTGCAGCCTCAAATGGACTGAAATACAGGGATGTAGCATCTAAAGCAACACAAATTTCGATATATTTCCGAATCAAGATGTCCCTATAATATCGGTTAAAAGGAGAAAAAAATTGAAGAAAGTACTGGTTGTCATTCTCATAATATTAGCGATAGCAGCGATTCTCGCGGTACCGCGGTTTCTGAAACCGGAGAACCCTGCAGCTGAACAAGCCGAAGCCGCAGTGGTGCTTAAACCCGTAGAAATTACAAAAGCAAAACGGGGCGAGATCCGTTCGGAACTCGAATTGTCAGGGACCATTCAAGCAGAGGCACAAGTCAGCGTCTTCCCTAAAGTAGCGGGTCGTCTCATCGTATTAAACGTAGATGAAGGGGACAGCGTGAAAAAAGGTGTACCTCTTGCCACTGTGGAGCATGAAGAATTAGATCTCGCAGTGCAACAGGCAGAAGCGACACTGGAGGCAGCGGAGACCGCTTATTCCCAGGCAAAGCAGCTCGCGAAAGTACGGGTGCAGTCGCAGATTGCCCAAGCAAAGGCGCAATTCCGCGCAGCCGAGATCACACTACAGCAGGTCGTGGATCTCTCCGAAATCCGGACAGTCACACAGATAGAACAAGCGCAAGCAGTGTTAGAATCACTCGTCGCGAATCTTGAGAAAATTAAAAGCGGTGCCAGGGACGAAGACCGACAGCAGGCACAAGCGGGCTTGAACCAAGCCGATGCAAACCTCGCTAATGCCAAAAGCAATCATACGCGGATGCTGCAACTCTTCCAAAATGGTGCTATTAGTCAGCAATCCCTTGAGGGCGCGAAGACCCAATTGGACATTGCTATCGCACAGCATAAGATTGTGGCTGAACAACTTCAACTTATTGATAACGGCGCGCGGCCCGAGGACATCCAAGCGATGGAGGCACAGGTGCAACAAGCGGAAGCTCCCTTACGGTTGGCACAGACACAAGCTACCACAAGATCATGGGAGAAAGACATTGAACTCGCACGTTCGCAGGTCGAAACCGCACAGGCAGCTCTTACTTCCGCGGAAGCCTTAAAAACGGCAAAAAGTTGGGAAGCAGAGATTATATCTGCGAAAACGGTATACACGCAAGCAGACGTTGGGCTGAAACTTGCCCAAAAACGCCTGAAAGACGCTACAATTCAGGCACCAATTTCTGGGATCGTTTCCAAACGCTACTTAGATTTAGGCGGCATGGCACTTCCTGCAGCACCGCTTTTTGAAATCGTTAATATTGATACCGTTAAAGCATCCGTTGATGTGATTGAAGCCCAGTTGAGCGAGCTGGCACTCAACCAGCAAGCACGCATAGAAATTGATGGGATAGATACCGCGATGTCCGGTAGCGTTACTTTCATTAGTCCGACTTTAGAGGTAATGCGGCGTACAGCCACCGTTGAAGTCCGTATTGACAACCCCGACGGAACTATCAAACCGGGGATGTTCGCGAAAGTTACCGTGCCCATCAAGGTGCATACGGATGCAATTCTTATCTCACGTGGCTCGCTCATTGGCGATGTTGACACAAAGACACAAAACGTCTTTGTCGTTGAAGATGGCATAACCCGACGGCGACCCGTGGAGATAGGGCTTTTGCGTGGCGGTGACGCTGAAGTTCTCAATGGAGTCATGGACGGAGACGCTGTTGTTACTGCAGGGCAACATTCTCTGAAAGATGGAGAGAGTGTTAGGGTCGTCAATCCATAACCCGTAGGTTGGGTAGAGCGGTAAAAGACCATGCCCTTCAGTTATACAGAGAATGTCGATTTTCGATGAATTATCCGTGTAGACAGAGATAGCGAAACCTAACAACCCAACTACTATGACTCGTGGCAGCTGCGGTATCAACAAAGATTTCCATCCTTGCCTATTTCAAGAAATGCGCTTTTGAATAAAAAAGACTTGATAAATTAACGGAATTAGTATAGCATTGTGTTATAGATGCTGACGATACGCACGTGTCCGAAGTTGGGAACTCTATTAATAGAATTTGAGGCGGAGCCTGTTTACCAGATACATCTGAATTTGAGAGAGGGGTTGCCAGCAACATCACTACAAAGAAGTCTTAGTTGGAAAGACAAATGAAAGTTGAACAACTCCACGGCCCTCAAGTAAAATCCTTTCAGGTCCTTGAGCTAGAGTACCTTTTACAGGAGGATTCGCCTGAGCTCTTCTTTTCGTTCGGCTTACAAAAAGGCGGGCAGGTAATTGTTACGCACGCGCCAGCAAGACTTGACATTATGGGCGGCGTTGCTGATTACTGCGGTGCTAATGTCTTTGAGATGACGCTCGACCGCACCGCAATTGCCGCGTGCCAAGCGAGAGAGGACAGAAACCTCTGTGCAATCACGCTCCGAGCCGGGAGTCAGTTCAAGCCTAACTTTCATTTCCCGCTTGATAGTTTCTATACCGACGGTGCCCTCAAAACCTATCCACAGGTTCAAAGATATTTCAACCAAGAACCGAGCACTGCGTGGGCGGGCTACATACTCGGTGGGTTCTATGTACTCCTCAAGGAAGGCAAAATTAACCAGTTTCCACACGGTGCCACGATAGTTATCAAGAGCGATATTCCGATAGGCGGTGGTGTCGCTTCATCTGCCGCTGTTGAAGTTGCTACGTTGATGGCACTTAATCAACTCTATAATTTAGAATTGGGCGCAATGGAAATAGCGCGCCTCGCACAAATCGTTGAGAATCGGGTTGCTGGAGCACCTTGCGGTATTATGGATCAGGTGACTGCCGTCGCAGGCACCTCAACAAAAATTCTCTCGATTCTTTGTCAGCCGGACAAAATTCTCGAATTCGTTTCTTCTCCCTTAAACGTCAGTTTTGTCGGTATCCATACGAAAGTACAGAGGAGCACCGCGAGCACCGCTTACATTGACACACGTATCGGTGCTTTTATGGGATTGACTATTCTTAAAGCCGCTTTTGCCTCAGAAGCCGCGGACGCTTCTGAAGAAGGCAACTATGCCCAAAAAATCTCGGATGCGCTGGCTGATAACTACCTCTGCAATGTTTCTGTACAGGAACTCCACGAGCGGTGTGAATCCCTATTGCCTAAACAGATGCATGGCGAAGAATTCCTTGAAAGGTACGGTGAAATCGTTGATACCACTACGCAGGTAGAGCCAGAAAAAATATATCCTGTGAAGAGCCGGGTAGAACACATGATTTATGAAAACGCACGTACCAAGCAATTTATTGCCGCTATAAAAAATGCGGGTGAAGATCCTGAGCACATCCAGGATTACCTCAGGGAAGCGGGTAATCTTATGTATGAATCCAATGCGAGTTACCGTGATCTCGCAGGACTCGGTTCCCCGGAAATTGATGGGCTCGTCAACATTGCTCGGAAAATTGGAGAACAAGGCGGTATCTACGGCGCGAAAATTACCGGTGGTGGTGGTGGTGGCACTGTTGCCTTACTCTGTCACGGCAGTGTCGAGAACTCGTTGACACAAGTCCTCGCTGCCTACAAGCTCGCTTGGGGGATTGACGGCGAACTCATCAGAGGTAACGCAGCGGGCGCGTTTGAATTCGGGCACATTTTATGGGAATTAAAAGAGAGCGAACCGCCAACGCATTTCTAACTTGATAGAATGATTTTGCAGGAGCGGTTCCGACCACGTATCTTATCAGACATGGCTGCTTCCGGGAGCATGCCTACAATAATCTAACGGTAGAAAGTGGAAATAAACTGTGCAAAACATGGACGGGCAAGACCGACACCGTGAATCCGGTGTCACATGGCGTGCCATATTCATTGCTATCTTCTTAATCCCCCTGAATGTCTTTTGGGTCATCGAAGTTGAATGTGTCTGGCACTCCGGACATCCAACGACGATCTCCCTCTTCTGGAATGTCGTTCTCAATATCTTTTTCCTGATCTTGATAAACCTTTTCCTGAAGCGAGCTGCGCCGAAGGCTGCGTTGACGCAAGGCGAGATGATTACCATTTACGCCATGCTCTCTATCGCATCAGGCTTGGCGGGACACGATACTTTAGCCTTGACAATTCCGGCACTCCCGCACGCCTTCTGGTTCGCTACACTTGAGAACGATTGGGCGGGCATGTTCCACAGTTATATTCCACAACACCTTGTTGTCGCTGACAAGGAGCTGATCCGCGGGTTTTACGAAGGCAACACCCCCTTTTATAACCCTAAAATTGGTGGGGCATGGATAAAGCCGACTTTGTGGTGGACATCCTTTATTCTTGCGCTCGGCACTATCATGATCTGCCTGAATGTACTGATTCGGAAGCAGTGGACCGAACACGAGAAATTAGCATACCCGATCATCCAACTTCCAATGGCAATTACGGAAGGCGGAGGTGCCGCGAAACTTTTCCGAAATCGCATCCTATGGTATGGGTTCATCGCTGCCGCACTCCTGAATGTTTGGCACGGCTTAGCACACTTCTTCCCGGTGCTGCCAGACTTCAGTGTCCGGCATAACGCACGTAATTGGGGCACATTCTTCACAGAAAAACCGTGGAACGCTGTCGGCGCTATTCCTGTACCGCTTTATCCGTTTGTGATCGGCTTAGGCTTCCTCTTACCGTTGGATCTCTCTTTTTCACTCTGGTTCTTTTATCTGTTTGAGAAGGCACAGCGAGTCTTCGGCAGCGCCGTCGGAATTCCTGCACCGTTCCCGTATGGTAGTGAGCAGTCGATTGGTGGATGGATGGCGATTTTTGTCATCGCATTACTCGTGACCCGCAGGCACCTTGCAAATGTGGTACGCACCGTCTTGCGGATGCCCGGCGGTATTGACGACTCACAGGAGCCTATCCGCTACCGCACAGCGCTTCTGCTCATTATCGTCTCCAGTCTCTTTATTATCTGGTTTTGTCTGAAGGCAGGGATGACACTCCCAATTATTCTACCCTTCTTCGCGTTCTTCTATGCTATCTCGATAGCCATTACGCGTGTCCGCGCCGAGATCGGTCCACCCGCACATGAAATGGCTGGGATGTGTAACGCCCAACAGTTCTTAATCAATATCCTCGGCACGCGACGCATCGGACCGAATAACCTGAGCGTTTTCCCATACTTCTGGTTTTTTAGTGGGCGTGGTTATCGCGAACACATCATGCCCCATCAGCTTGAGGCCTTCAAGATGGCGGAACGCGCAAATATGAACACGAAACGGTTGGTTCTGGCAATGATTATTGCTGTAGTATTAGGTTCTCTCGCGTCGTTCTGGGCAACGCTCAGCGAACTCTACCGTCTCGGCGGGGCAGTCACAGGTGCAGGCGGCGGCATTGGACCCTCAGTCGGACATATCGGCCAATTCGGTTGGCTTGCCGGTCTGTTCGCTTTCCCGCGCGACCCGGATATCCCGGCTATGAGTTTCATGGCAGGTGGTATGGGCTTCACCTTCTTTCTGATGCTCATGCGAATGCGCTTTATTTGGTGGCCCCTCCATCCGGCAGGCTATCCGATCTCTATGACGTTCGGTGTCGGTTATTTTTGGAGTTGTCTCGTTATCAGCAGCTTTCTCAAGTGGATGGCACTCCGATTCGGGGGACCGAGCACTTATCGAACAATGGTTTTCTTCTTCTTCGGTGTCATTCTCGGTGAATACTGCGTGGGCGCGTTCTGGAGCGTCTTAAGCGTCATTATTCGCGCACCTATCTACGACTTTGCACCGTGTTAGAACGTTTTTTCGGCATAGTTTTCTTCCACTGTTAGCGGCCTTGTGATCGCGCCATCCGCGTTATAAGGTGGCAGAGATACATCTTTTAGAGTTGTACATAATCCTCATTTCGGTTGCGAGTCACCGAAAACCATCGTGAAATGAAATTATGCCTTAAATGGCATAATTTGTCTTTGCTTTACATTTGGAACGATGCCCAAGGGACCATAATTAAAAAAATGAAAATCCGACGCATTTACTTTTTTGTTTTAATAGCAAGCCTCATTCTACCTTCAACTGTCAATGCAGCAGACGAAGGCGCGCACGCCGCCGAATTTCTCAGTCACGGTGTAGGGGCGCGAGCACTCGGAATGGGAAGCGCATTCGTCGCTATTGCCGACGACGCAACCGCCACTTACTGGAATCCTGCTGGGCTGACAAAAGTCAAGAAACACAGTTTCTCAGCGATGTATTCCGATGCCTTTAGCACCGGAAACGGTAGTTGGCTGAGTAGAGGT
>JAKZUG010000320.1:0-2548 GCA_047516705.1 Candidatus Poribacteria bacterium
GACCCCGATGGACTTCATCAGGCACAAATCCTTATCCCTGAATCTCATGAATCTCCTTTCTCAAAATTGCTTAACTTCAAAGCCTTGCATGGTCAAAAAGACGCTGTCGAATTTGTCACAACGCAATTGACACCAAAGACCTCTTCTATATGGCTTCGGGTCATAGATAAACGCGGATATTTTACTGAGCAGGCGTTTCCGATCACAATGACACCTCTGCTACCACCCCCTAAAGTTGTGTCAATACCGGATACTAATTTAGCGGCTGCGATACGCAAAGCAGTGGGTCTATCGCCAGAAGATTCCATCACACAATTGGATATGCTTAACTTATTCGGACTTAATCCCTACGGAAGCTTTGATGTCAGCGACCACGAAATAACCGACCTCACCGGTATTGAACACGCAACGAATTTAATGGGTTTAAACCTCAGT
This sequence comes from Candidatus Poribacteria bacterium, assembly GCA_047516705.1. GTDB lineage: Bacteria > Poribacteria > WGA-4E > WGA-4E > WGA-3G > WGA-3G. The sequence goes on from JAKZUG010000320.1 coordinate 436, forward strand.
AAGAACCAGATTTACGACATTCGTCCGCTCACAAAAATAAAGAATTTGCGTTTTTTAAAAATTGATAGGAATCAAATCACTGATGTTAAACCGCTTACAGCAATGATAAACTTAAGAGAATTATCGCTAACTCAAAATCCGATTGAAGATATGTCACCCATCCATGTGCTACTTGAAAAGAGCCCTAATATCAGACATGATGCCTGGCATCTCATCTATCAAGTGGACAAAATTACAGGTCCATGGCTCTGGACAATCGCTCCAACAGGACCCGGCCAAGGCGGGGCAAATTCCATTGATGTCGATTCACTTGCTACCGTTAGTAAAAGCGTTGTGACTGAAGGCACCGTTGCGATAAAAGGGGTGAAAGCAGGTGATGTCGTTGGTGACTATGCTTGGACGCGGGCAAAGATTAGTGACACCAGCGATAATAATGTCAATGACCTTGTCAATAGAATCGGTTTCCTATATGGTGACAATTCAACAACCACAGCAGATGATATTTACGTACGGGATCATTCCTCTTACGCGCTAATCACGCTTAACTCGGCTATTGATCAACCTGACGTGAGGATGTTTGTTGGTAGCGATGACGCCATCAAGGTGTGGCTAAACGGCAAAGTGGTATATAAAAATGCTATCAATCGCGGGGCAGAAAACTTTCAGAATAGTTTCAAGGTTGATTTGAAAGCCGGAGATAACCTCTTGCTGGTTAAAGTCAGTCAGAGTGGTTATAAATGGAGCATGTTCGTCGGCATTGATGCGGATATAACAACGAAATAGCGATGGGGTGTGGGTGAATTGATGTGTAATCACACAATTTACGTAGTTTTTTTATAACCAATAAGCGGATTTGGCGTTGATCTGGCAATGAATTGCACGACTACAAACGCCGTAAACCTAAAGAAAAGACATAGGTATTTTTAATTTAACTATCATAGCGGAGAAAGTGATGTCCAATACGGTTAAAGAAATAGAGATTCTAAACGCGGATGATTCGGAACTGATGCGTATCAGTCAAGAAGGGACACTGTCGCTGAATCTGAACGAGATGAAGACGATCCAAACCCATTTCGGAGCGTTAGGTCGCAACCCGACCGATGTAGAGATAGAGACCATCGCCCAAACATGGTCTGAACACTGCATTCACAAAACGTTCAAGAGCATCATCCACTATTCCGAAGAGGGGAAAGCACCGGAACAGATTGACGGTTTGTTTCCAACCTATATTCAGCGTGCAACCGAGGAGATCGCAAAACCGTGGTGTGTCTCCGTCTTTTCAGACAACGCTGGCATCATCGAATTCGATGAGACATTCAACCTCGTTTTCAAAGTAGAGACGCATAACCATCCTTCGGCGATTGAACCCTACGGCGGTGCTGGCACCGGCATCGGTGGTGTCATTCGCGACGCACTCGGCACGGGACTTGGTGCAAAGCCGATTCTGAATACGAATGTCTTCTGCTTCGGAATGCCGGACACGCCTTATGCGCAGCTACCGAAAGGCACACTGCATCCAAAACGTGTATTCAAAGGCGTTGTCGCTGGTGTGCGTGATTACGGCAACCGGATGGGCATTCCTACAGCGAACGGTGCTATCCTGTTTGACTCCCGCTATACTGCAAACCCACTCGTTTTCTGTGGAAATGTCGGTATCATACCGAGAAATAGATGTGAGAAATCTGTTGAACCCGGCGATCTGGTGGTGGCTATCGGTGGGCAAACCGGACGCGACGGCATTCACGGGGCGACTTTCTCCTCCGCCGAATTGGACGATACCTCTGAAAGTCTCGGCAGTGTGGTGCAGATCGGTAACCCAATCATGGAAAAGAAGATCGTCGATGCATTGCTACAGGCACGCGATCGTAACCTCTACCGTTCAATTACCGATTGTGGTGCGGGAGGGTTCTCGTCTGCTGTCGGCGAGATGGGGGAACACGTAGGTGCCGAGGTGCATCTCGAACGCGTCTCGCTAAAATATGAAGGGCTCGCGCCGTGGGAAATCTGGCTCTCCGAAGCACAAGAACGGATGGTCATCGCCGTGCCACCCGAAAACTTATCGGCACTGATAGAGATATGCGAGGCGGAAGTCGTTGAAGCCACAGTCCTTGGG
>JAKZUG010000321.1:0-8461 GCA_047516705.1 Candidatus Poribacteria bacterium
ATCCGGATGTTAACGAAGATGGAGTCGTTGATATAAAAGATTTGATCGCTGTCGCTGCGGAAATAGATGCTGATGCTGCCGCCCCGACACTCAGGAACAATTCAGTCGAAGTATCTAACCTCACTGCTGCGAATCTCGCGCAGTGGATTGCTCTCGCCAAGCAGCTTGACGCACAGAACCCACAAATGCAAAAAGGGGTTGCTGTCTTGGAGCAGCTATTGGCAGCGTTCACCTTCACAGAGGCACTGCCGAAAACGACGGCACTGCTGGCGAACTACCCGAATCCGTTTAACCCTGAGACGTGGATGCCGTATCAGTTGGCAAAGCCAACAGAGGTTAATATTTCTATTCATTCTGCGGATGGAAAACTCATAAGAACATTGGAGTTAGGGCACTTGCCTGCAGGTATATATCACAACAAATTCCGCGCGGCATATTGGGATGGTCGAAATGAGTTCGGTGAGTCTGTGGCAAGTGGAGTTTATTTCTATACACTCACTGCTGGTGATTTCACGGCTACCGGTAAAATGCTCATCCGTAAATAATACCTTAGGATACCAGTGGAGCCATTTCGTTTCGGTTTTTCGTGTTCTGTAGTTTCTTAGGTTCCCAATTAGACTCTTTGTCAGGTGTTGGCGACAGTCGTGCCAGCAATAATGGAATCGCATCCGAGATTGCGGATGCGGAACAATTATCGAAAAGCTCAGAACACAATGTTCTGGGGTGTGTTATCGATGATACAATGTCAGGAGAAAAAATGCGAATTTTATTGTTGATGTTAGTTTTCTGCTTTTTGTCCTCCGCTTGGGGTGATATTCAATTTGAAGACGTATCACAGCAGGCAGGGATTACGCGAATCGGTGAGAGTTGGGGAAACGCTTGGGGTGATTTTGATGGTGACGGCTACCTTGATTTATGGGCTACGAATCACCGACACAAACCGAGTCTCTATCGCAACAACGGGGATGGGACTTTCACGGATATTATTGACGAGGTTTGGGACGCGAATCCCGATGCGGATACTCACGGCGTAGCATGGGCAGATTTCGATAACGATGGCGATCAGGATTTGATTGTTTTATCTGGTGGTGGCGGTGGCTTAAGCGGGGCACGCGCAAACCATGACAACCATTTCTATGTGAATGAGAACGGCATCTTGGTAGAGCGTGCCGCCGAACTCGGCGTAGCTTACCCGCTTTTGAGAGGTCGGACACCTCTCTGGTTTGATTCAAACGGTGATGGACGACTCGACCTCCTTCTCACTGGGGTCGTCAGGTATGATAGTACCGGTGCTTTAATCACATCCGCCTTGTTCGGGCAAACGATGAGAGGCTTTGAAAATATTAGCATTACCACTGGAATTTCTCTACAGGAGAGTGCTGCATTAGTCCAATACGCCGACATAACCGCAGATGGGAGTATGGAAATCATCCTGAGTTATCACACATATCCGCTCGCAATATATGATACATCTCGAAGTCCCTTTAAGGACCTAATCGGGACACTCGGTATTCCCCGGGGATATTCTGTACATGATGCTGCAATTGCGGATTTCAACGGAGATCTGCATCCTGATATCTTTCTTGCCCGTGGACTCTATCAGTCTTACGCAGCGCAGATAGATCCCCATAAATTAGAATTGAATATGCGAGGTAATCCGGATGAGATAGGCGTTAGTTTCAAAACGGAGGGTGATGTCTCTCTTCAAATTTACTCGGAATGGGGACCGCGATTGTCCTTGGTTAACATTGGAGCCGATGGACACAAGGTGACGGCGTTTGAGAGTGGCGAGTTTCAAGGCGTGACTTCAAACCGCCGATCTGCAAGCTTTGAAGTCACACTCTCTCCAGATGACCCGAAGGTCGCAGGATTAAAACCTCGCCCTGAAAATGCCCAATATGGGATTTACGTAGGTTATCAACCGGATACAAAACGATGGACGTTCATCTGTCAGAAGAAACCTTCCATAATCCTGGTGGAAGCTACACAACCTATCTCAGAACTGGAAACTATTAATTTTTCACTGGGAGACCTGCGCGAGCAACCGCCGTCTCAGCTCCTGATTAACCAAGCGAGCGGATTCCAGAATGCCGGTAATACTACTTTTGAAGACGGGCGCTGCGTTGCGGTAGGCGACTTTGATAACGATATGGATGTAGACATCTATGTTGTCCGTTCGAGATCATCTACCAACGTTCCCAATCGTCTCTACACAAACCTTGGCAACGGCTTATTCCTTGAAAGTCTTGATACCGATGAAGTCTCGGGGAGTCCGGACGGTAGGGGACAAAGTGCCACTGTCGCAGATTACGATAGAGACGGTTACCTTGACCTCTTTGTGACAAACGGGCGAGCGGAATATCCATTTAGCGAGGGACCCGATCAACTGCTCCGAAACATCAGCGGTGATAATAACTGGCTGCAAATTGATTTAGAGGGAACGGTTTCTAATCGCGATGGAATCGGTGCAAGGCTTTTTGCAACGACACCTGACGGGAAAACGCAATTGCGTGAAAACGATGGAGGTATACATTGGTGTCAACAAGATCAGAAACGCATCCATTTTGGGTTTGCTCAGAATGAAAAGGTCAGTGAATTGGTTATTCACTGGCCAAGTGGTATCGTTCAAAAGTTGACAGATGTGCCAGTGAACCAAGTGTTGCGTGTCGTTGAAGAAGGTGTTCAAACTTCACTTCCGGGCGATGTCAATCAGGATGGACAGGTGGATATACTTGACCTCCTTCTTGTTGTGGTACACTTTGGAGAAAGCCCACCTACAGACGCACGCGTTGACACTAACAAAGATGGACAGGTAAATCTTGAAGATGTGGTTCGGATTATCAACATTATTGAAGAAAACCAAAAAGCGGCTGCAGCACCAACTCGGAAGGATCAAACTCTGCTGAGGTCCAACGCTATATCAAATCGTATCTCCCCGTTGTCAGATACTGACATCGCTCTGCTTTACTCTTTTTACCAAAAAATTGAAGGGATGTCAGGGAACTCTACACAAATAGAATTGGTAAAACGTTTTTTCAGGCATCTGTTGATGCCTGTTAATGCGCCATTGGAGACGAAACTCCATGCCAATTATCCGAACCCCTTTAATCCAGAAACATGGATTCCTTACCAACTCGCGGAGGATGCCAAAATTACCATACGCATCTACAATACAGCAGGTAAGGTTGTACGGACGCTTTTCTCTGGACATCAAGCATCAGGGTATTATCTCAGTCGCAGTCAGGCAGCGTATTGGGATGGCAGGAACGAATTCGGCGAGCAGGTGGCGAGCGGTGTCTATATCTACGAATTGACAACGCCGACATTCAAACAGACAAAACGACTTGTAATCATAAAATAGAGATTTTTCTTTATCCTTCTCTTGATGTGCTACAAATCATGAAGTAAAAGAAAAGAGAAAGACTTAGTACAATACAGGCGGCAAGCCGACAACGGAGGCTTGCGGACCTTAAACAAATACAGTGAAGTCACCAATAGTGTCATTTCACGTTCGGTGTATAATAAAAAATATGAAAAACAAAGCATTAGTCACAGGTGGCGCGGGCTTTATGGGCGCGCACGTAGTTGATGAACTTCTTCGTAATCATAACACAGACGTTGTCGCACTTGACGATTTGAGCGGCGGTTTCCAAGAGAATCTCAATCCGGCTGCAACCTTTGTTGAAGGAAGCATCCTTGATGTTTCGCTGATAAATCAACTCTGTGAGCAGTACCAATTCGACTATATCTATCATCTTGCCGCTTATGCAGCGGAAGGGCTCAGCCACTTCATCAAGCGATTTAACTATCAGAACAACCTCATCGGAAGTGTAAACCTTATCAATGCCGCGGTGAATTACAACGTCAAACGGTTTGTGTTCACCTCTTCTATCGCTGTTTACGGGGCAAACCAACTTCCGATGCACGAGGCACTCACACCGATGCCTGAAGACTCCTACGGCATCGCTAAATATGCTGTTGAGCAGGAGCTCGTCGCCGCCAAGCGACTTTTTGACTTGGACTACACCATTTTTCGTCCACACAATGTCTACGGCGAACTCCAGAATATTGCAGACAAGTACCGAAACGTCATCGGTATCTTTATGAATAAAATCATGCGGGATGAGCCTTTGTTTATTTTTGGAGATGGAGAGCAGACGCGCGCCTTTACGCATATTGCGGATGTCGCACCACATATTGCACGGTCCGTAGACATACCCGAAGCCTCGTGTGAGATTTTTAACGTCGGGTCGGATAAACATGTCTCCGTGAACGAGTTAGCCGATTTAGTGATGACAGCGATGGAAAAGGAAGTCCCCGTAAAGTATCTTCGAGAGAGAGAAGAGGTAAAGCATGCCCATTGCTCGCACGAGAAGTTCCAGTCGATCTTCGGAACGATGTCACAGGTTTCACTTCCAGAGGGCTTAGGTAGGATGGCGGCGTGGGCGAAATCTGTCGGACCGCGGGCTTCCAAATTGTTTGATGACATTGAGATTCGTAAAAATCTGCCCGAAGGTTGGAAGTAAGTTTGTCCATCCTTAACCCGAAAATTGCTATGCTCAAAAAACTCCTGCAGCACAAAACTTTTTGGGTCATGGTAATTACCTTTGCTGGAATGGGGTTGAGTCTCCTCGTCCGTGCTATTTTGATTCCAAGACGGTTTGGTTTCAGCGTTGCGGCTGATGAACTTACTGCCGCATTAACGATTGTGTTGGTGGTTGATACAATTGTCCGAGAAGGTGCTAAATTTAGTCTGGTTCCGCTCTTCGTCACACGCGAAAAGGAGATGATGTCTGCAGAATACCGACACTTCACGAATAGTCTTCTGTTTCTTTTGATCGGTATTGGCTGCGGGGTTTTTATTCTAATTGAATTTCTCGCACCATGGATAGCAGGTGGATTATTAAGGAAGTCAACTATCAATGTCCAAAGGGGAACGGTACTGTTGCGATTATGTGCCCCATTGATTGTCTTTGGATGTGGTAGCACGGTGCTCGGAGCGTTTCTGAATAGTCGGCAGCGTTTTAAAACAGTGGCACTCCGGAACGCTCTACCTGCTGGTGTCGCAGCAGTTGTATTTTTCCTACTATGGAATACACAAAACCTTGAAAACTGGGTGGCGTTGGCTTATACAGGCGGTTTTGTCGTATACTTTGGTTGGTTGTGTATCGGGGCGTATCGGACTGGACACCGGTATGAAGTTACAGGTATCTCTCTGGATACGCTGCGTTCCTTAAAAAATACCGTTACCTTACCGACGCTCGGTTTCGCAATCCGACAGGTCACGAGCCGTTTGTTGGTTGAGATATATCTCGTCTCGCAACTTGGAGAAGGGGTTGTTACACTCTATAAATCTGCTTTCCAGATTTTCTCGGCGTTACAGACACTGATTGGTATCAGCATTGCAACGACCGGCTTACCCGATATGGCAGCCGACGACGCGATAAACGACAAACAAAAATTAGCACGAACCCTCAAGCTAAACGCACGCACCGCCATAATCATCGGATTTCCAGTGGCATTGCTCTTGTTGATATTTCACGGAAAAATTAGCTGGCTGTTGTATGGGCGTGGTGACTTTGATGATGGGTCAATTGAACTGATAGGACAACTCCTCTTTTGGCTCAGCACTGGCATGCTATTCTCGTGTCTGATACCTGTGTTGAACGCAGGACTTTACGCACAAAAGGCGTACCGACTTGTTTTCGCAAATATGGTGACGATGGCTGTTCTTAATTTTCTGATGGCTTACGGCTTGATCGAAACGTGGTGGATCCTCGGTGTCGCACTGTCCATATCAATCACCGCCCTACTTGCAGTCGGGAACCTGACGTACCTTCTCCGCAGGACGCGGGTTTCTTGGCTTTAAAAGTAGTAAGCACACACCGTTGTGCCGTCCACACTTTAAAGGTAGTAGGCACACACCGTTGTGCCGTTCACACTTTAAAGGTAGTAGGCACACACCGTTGTGCCGTTCACACTAAAGGTAGTAGGCACACACCGTTGTGCCGTTCACACTAAAGTGACAAGAATAATGAAAAATGTTCGGGATTACAATTATCTTATTGTGGGTGGTACTACGAAAGCCGCAACAACATCGCTGTTTGCTTATCTTGCCGACCATCCGGCTATTTGCGCCGCTACCTATAAAGAGACTCGCTTCTTTCTCAGCAGCGATTATCCCCTCCCTTCAAAATATCGATATAAAGGCGAACTTGAAGAATATGCCTACCTGTTTCCTAACTGCGATGAAACGCAGATACGGATGGAATCAACACCCGATTACCTATATTGTGAAACGGCGCTTGAGAGGATTGCCGAGTTTCTGCCACAGGCAAAGTTAGTCTTCAGTCTCCGTGAACCGATTTCAAGGTTGATTTCATGGTATCAATTTGCAAAGCAAATTGGAAAATTGCCACAAACCTTAAGTTTTGATGCGTATGTCGAATTGCTCTTCACGTCTTTGGATTGTGATATGGACAGCGAAAAACAGCACTTGCAAACACTCCAGCAGGGATGTTATACTATCTATTTGAAACGCTATTTTAATCAATTCGGTCCAGCACGTATCCACATACTCTTTTATGAGGAACTCGCGGCGCAACCAGCGAGTGTAATGGCAAGTTTATGCGACTTTGCTGGCATAGATGCCGATTTTTATAGCAATTATATCTTTAAGGTGACAAATCGCACCGAAAAGATGCGAAATTCCCGGTTGCATCAGAAATATAGGGACTTCCGATTTCGACTGCGGCAGTGGACACATGACAAACCGATCATTCATAACTCATTGAGGACAATCAGACAGACAATTGAGCCGATCTATCTCCGCTTGAACACACAGGCAGGCGAAAAGATTCAGATATCAGAAGAGACGCAACATCACTTAGTGAATTATTACCAGCGCGATGTTGATACCCTCGCCGAATTAATTGGGAAACCGCTACCGTGGAAACCGCTACAAAAATCCAATTGATGATTGTTGGCGCACAAAAATCAGGAACGTCTTCGCTGTTCCGCTACTTGGCACAACACCCTGATATCCACACGCATGCACAGCCGGAGATGACGTTTTTCCTACAAGCGCGTGAATACACACGCGGATATGAATGGGCTTTCGCCAAGTACTTTGCTGGAGAACAGGATCGCGGCGAATTTGAGGATAAACAACTTGTTGCTAAAAATGTGATGGTGATGCATTCACCGGAAGTCATGCAGCGAATTTATGAACCCAACCCTGACATACACCTCGTGATCCTGCTGCGAGAACCTGTGGCACGTGCTTACTCCGCCTATTGGTGGGCGCGACGGAAAGGTTGGGAGAACATCAAAACCTATGAAGATGCACTCGCCGCTGAAGAAGCGCGCCTGAACGAAGACTTGTTTAAATGGCGACAGTGCGCTTATCAGTACAATAGTATCTATTATCCGCATGTCAAAAATTTGATAACTCAATTCGGTTCAAGCCGTGTGCATTGCATTCTGACCGACGATCTGAAAGAAAATGCCCAAGCAGTCTGTCAGCAACTTTTTGAGCATATCGGTGTCCGCACCGATTTTAAGCCCGTCATCGGCGAAAGACATAATCAAGCCGCTATGCCGCGTTCCGAACGGTTCAACTATCTGTTTACACAATTTCTGGCATCTCACAACCCTCTGAGAAGAGCCATTCGGAAACTCGTGCCGGATGCCACCGCGTACAAGTTGAGGAAAGCCATTCTGGATTGGAACGACAAACCTCAGAAAAATATGCAATCGGTTCTACCACCGCTCAATCCAGAGACACGCGAACGCCAAATGGCGTATTTTAAGCCGTTTAACAAACAATTAGCCGAATTATTAGGCAGAGACCTCTCCTCTTGGGATTAAACACTTGCGGAATGGTTGTCGATCCTTGGCTGCCGAAAACTGATAACTGACAACCGACAACCAATAAAAAATGATTTACTTTTTGACAGGATACGTCGCTTTTGAAGAGTTTATACTGAAATTTTTACCTGTTAGCGATGCTGTCTACTCTTATTTAAGGTTCTTCGGCGAAATTCTCATCTATATCGCTTTTGGGAAACTTGTCATCCATAAACTCTATAGGGGTATCCCATTCGTCAAAACAGCAATTGACTTGCCAATTATCGGATTTTATAGCGTCGTTCTGCTCTCAATATTGGTAAACAGGTCTCCGTTGATGGGGAGTCTTTACAACGTCCGACCATTTGCGCGATACGTTGTGCTTTTCTATCTGGTCGCGAACTCTACCCTCTCGGAAAAACGTATTACAACCCTGTTGCGTATAATTCTCGGTGTCGGTATTTTTCAGGTTGCCGCGGGTGTCATTCAATGGTTGGGTGGCCCACCCGCATTTGATTTTTTTCTGCCGCGAGAGGCGATGCTCACTATAGGCGGCTTTGGGAAAGAATACCGGTTGCTCGAACTCGGTAGAGAAATTGGTAGTGTCTACGGG
>JAKZUG010000322.1:0-9725 GCA_047516705.1 Candidatus Poribacteria bacterium
ATAGCGGCGAGGACATAGGGATCCTTCTGAACCTTTTCGACAAGCGCATCCACGGCTTCCTGGTCCTGCTGTTCGATAGCATCTTGGGATTGCATTGGGTTCTCCTATTTCGATGTAACTTGAAGCCGAATTTTATTGTAAAAAAACAGGGAATTTTCTGTTAAGAGTTATACTATAAATCTGTTAAGAGTGCAAATAAATTTCGCAAAATAACAAACAAAATCCTACCTCTAATTTCGGGGTCTCACACAGTAAACCCAACGCTCCAAACTCGTGTCCAAAGTGAAATTATAGTAAAATCTACAATTACTTGGACATTGGGGTAGGCGGGGTTACAAACCCCGCCAGCGAAAGAGGGAACTCTTGTTCGCCGAAGTGTCAACATATTTTCTAATTTTACTAAAATATAGTAAAATCCATAATTACCTTTACATCCGAGTTGGCGAGGTTGGAAATGCAGATCGCATTTGGGCGCGTACGCCGCAAAACCTCGCCAGCGGGTGGGGCAGGACCAAATCCTAATCTGTTCACTATTTTTTACTAAAAAAACTGGAGAACCCGCCTACATCCTCCATGCTTTAGCTTAGGGTCTTGGCGGGAAGATAGATAAGAATGTACAGAATTTCGATAAATGTGGTATAATAGAGGAAAGTTTTGAGATACCTTCGGAGATCGCTTTTGGTGGAACTTGCAAGCGGAAATTCGTCTACAAAGCCTATTTTGCATACTATGGATTATCGATGTAGATGGCTATCAATGCTACTTTTCTTTTCTATCTGTGTTGGTGTCCATGCCGAAACTGAGGAACTTCAAGCAAAAGCGTACCGCACATACGAGAGCGTTGAAATCGATGGGGAACTGACAGAGTTCGATTGGCAGAAAGCAACGCCTATCCGTCAATTTATTCAATTTGAACCCGATGCAGGTGCCCCTTTAACAGAAGCAACAGAGGTTCGGATTCTTTATGATGATAAACACATCTATTTCGGTTTTGTCTGCAGCGAACCTGAGCGCGCTAAGATAGTCGCCAATAAGATGCGACGCGATACGATGTTATGGGATAACGACAATGTCTTTGTCCTATTGGATACGTATAATGACCGTCGCAGTGGATTTTTCTTCCGGGTCAATCCGTTGGGTGCGCGCGAGGACGTGGCAATAATGGATAGCGGCGACAGCCGAAACGAGAACTGGAATGCCGTCTGGGACTCTCGATCGAAAATTAACGCTGATAATTGGACAGCAGAAATAGCGATTCCGTTCAGTCAACTCCGATTTAAAAAAGAAGATACACTGACATGGGGACTGAACATCGGACGCACGATTCAGAAGTCCCAAGAAGAAGGGACATGGGCACCGGTGGACGCGGCATATGCTTTTGCGGCACGTTACCGAACAACGGACCTCGGAACGCTCACCGGCTTGACTGGAATTTCGCCAAGGCGGAACATTGAGTTTTTGCCGTATCTACTCCCCGGTGTCGCCCGAACAGAAGCAGACGGGACAGATAGTGTGCTTGACTTGGGCGCGGACATGAAGGTGAGTGTCACCTCAAACCTAACTGCCGATCTCACTGTCAACACAGATTTCGCACAGGTTGAGGCGGACCAAGAGGAAGCGAATTTAACGCGGTTCAGCCTCTTTTTCCCAGAAAAACGTCAATTCTTCTTAGAGGGTGCCGGTTTATTCGATTTTGGCATCCCACGTACGAGTTTCAACGCACCGCCACCGCTTCTACTTTTCTATAGTCGTCGCATCGGTATTGAAGACGAACACGCTATCCCGATTCTGGGAGGCGGAAAAGTTACAGGTAAAATGGGAGGCTTCGGCGTTGCGTTGCTAAATGTCCTCACGAATAAGTATGCAGCTGACGCTACGGAAAATTTGGATACAGTTGATGTTGACAGGACCAACTATTCGGTGTTGCGTATCAAGCGCGACCTTTTCACCGGGTCAAGCCTCGGTGTGATTGCGATTAACAAGCAAGGTCTTGACGCGCACAATCGTGCGACTGGTGTTGATTTTATCTATCGTCCCACGGATAGGATGAACTTTCGAGGACTCTGGGCACGTACGTTTGAATCGGACGAAATTCAAGACGATCCTATCAACCTACAACAAGGACCAGAAAACACGAATGCGTTGTACTTCGGCGGAAATTGGCAGAGCGCAGTCACACGAGTGAGTGCTTCGTATACAGACATCGGTGAGGATTTCAACCCTGAAGTTGGCTATGTCCATCGTACAGGGAGCCGATGGATTCGGAGCGAAGCACGCGCCACGCCTTACCTCCATTGGCATGGGCTTCGCCGGATGTGGGCTGGACCGGAGATCGATATCATCCTGAATTCAGACAATCAATTAGAGACGCGAACTTTTATCTGGAGCACATGGCTTGAATTGGAAACCAATGGTTGGGGCGGTATCCGAATCCACCGAAATTTTGAGAACCTCACCGAGGACTTTGAGATTCGAGAAGGGATTATCATTCCGAGTGGCGAGTACAATTACAATAACTATAATCTCATGCTCAATGCTGAAGGCAAAGTCTTCAACGGACGCTTAGGGTTCAACATTGGGGATTTCTACAACGGCACCCGTCGAGGATTTGACATCCGCCTCGATCTTCGGCTCACTGGACGCTTTAGTTTGGAACCGCGATACGAGTTTAACCGCGTCACACTGCCGCAAGGTGCGTTTGACACTAACGTCTTCGGCGGACGTGTTGTCTATTCCTTTTCTACGGACCTCTTTACTAAACTCTATGTGCAGTGGAACAGCGATCGGAATCTGATTACCACGAATTTCTTAGTCAATTATATTTACCGACCCGGCAGCGACTTTTACTTGGTCTTCAATCAGACTTATGGAACGGATAGTATGACATCAGGATTGCTGGATACAACCTTGGTTGGTAAGGTGACGTATTGGTGGAACCCTTAATCTTTTGATAAACAAGGAGAACTTGATGAAAATTGTTGATGTGAAAACCTATCTCGTTGATGTACCGCCACCTCATTGGGGTGGAAGACGTTGGATTTTCGTCAAACTAATAACCGATGAGGGGATTGAGGGGGTAGGTGAATGCACCTATCATACGCAACTCAATCATGTCGTCATTGAACTCATCAAGGATTGGGGAGAACGCTTTCTAATTGGGGCGGACCCGTTCCGGATTGAAAAAATCTGGTCAACGCTCTATGAAGGTCCCTGCGTACGGCACTCCGGTCCCCTGACAACGCCAGCAATGAGCGCGATTGAGATAGCGTGTTGGGACATCGTCGGGAAGGCGTTGAATCAGCCAATCTACAATCTGTTAGGTGGCATGTTCCACGAAAAACTCCGTGCCTATTCTTATCTCTTGCCATGGCGGCGCGGCGATTCTCCAGAAAAGACAGGTGAACTCGCGCTCTCTTACGTCGAGAAAGGCTTCACTGCTGTCAAGTTTGATCCGGTCGATGCAGGCACTGCCGATAGGTTAGAGACACTCAACTACGCAGAGAGTGTCATTCGAGGCATTCGCGATGCTGTGGGAGACAGGTGTGATATTCTGATCGGGACTCACGGACAATTCAACACGAATAGCGCAATCCGTTTCGCGAAACGCATCGAGCAGTACGATCCACTCTGGTTTGAGGAACCCATACCACCAGAGAACATCAAGGAGATGGCACGCGTCGCGCAGTCAACGAGCATCCCGATCGCCACCGGAGAACGGTTGTTGACAAAATATGAGTTCGCGGACCTGCTGGAACAACAGGCAGCGTCTATCCTGCAAATGGATTTGACGATTACAGGTGGTATCCTTGAGTCGAAGAAAATTGCGTCCATGGGTGAGGCACATTACGCCCAGATTGCACCCCACCTGTACGGCGGTCCGATTGGCGGTGCGGCGAACATTCAGTTGGATGTCTGTAGCCCGAATTTCCTGATTCAGGAGGGCATCCATACATGGGACGGTTTCCACGCCGACATCCTCAAGGAGCCGTTGCAGTGGGAAGATGGATATATTATACCGTCAACGAAACCTGGACTTGGTATTGAATTGAACGATGAGGTTTTGGAAAGGCATTCAATCACCGTTTGAAGGATATTGTTCAAGGAATTGAGCTATTTGAATTGTCTTGGAAAAAATGGGTTAAAGGTAATTGCTATTTAAATCTTGTCATACGGGATCGCGACCAAAGGTCGCTTCTACAGCAAGAGGCGTGTCGGATCGCGACCAGAGGTTGCTCCTACAGCAAGATTTGAAAGTTGATAGCTGGAAAGCACAGCAGATAGAGGTATAGTGATGTACTTGGTTTGTTATGCGTGCAGGCACGGCTATCGCGTGCATCAGGAGAGTGTTGATTTTGTTCAGAAACAGACCTGCTCAAATGGGCATGTTCACGATCAGTGGTGTCAATGTGGTCAGAAAATATATGCTGTCCAACGTGTTGATTCGAGGCGTTGGAAGTCTATCGATCGCAAAACACCTTGGAAGTATCCGGACGAACGCACGCTTGGGAAATAAAAAAAGAGGTATAAAGAAGGCATGTCAACAGCAGAGACACCAACGGGTACGCTTGACGCGCTGCCCGATTCAATTGAAAAGACATTACAAACTCTGAATATACCGACAGAACAGATTCGATTCGCCGTCAGAAGTGATATAAGTTCAACAGGCAGCTACGGTGAAGAATGGTTTGTGCTGACAGATGCGGCGATATTTACCCTAACCGGTGCCGGTGAAGTGCTTCACTATATCCCCTATGAAAGTGTGCTGGGTATCCGAGCGGAAGTCATGGTGGATGCTGGTCTTTTAGTGTTGGAAACACAAGAAGGGACAGTAGACCTCATCCAGTATTCCAACGGTTTTGCGCCGAAGTTCGGGTTTGTAGCTCGATTTATCGGGGACGAGATTGAGTTCCGAAATGGTAAACGCGATGAAGCACCGATTTGGGACTATAAGCCTGAGGATCACTCCTGTAAAAGCTGCGGACTCTTGTTACCAGACGAGTTTTCACCTTGTCCTGCATGCACGAAAAAACACAAGGTGATGCTACGGATTTTGACGTATATCCGACCGTATCGCGGCAGGGCAATTCTCTTTACCATATTCATCATCGTTGGCACACTAATCTCGCTAATACCACCATATTTTTCTCGCATCCTGATTGATGACATCTTGCGGCTGAGTGAACTCACCAACGCCGCGCCAGAAGCATCAGAGACGCGGTTAGGTGAAATATTCCGGGGTATTCAACCCGTCGCTATTGCGCTATCCGTGGCTGTAGGTGCTTTGTTAGCCGTACACATCATCCGCGAAATCTTTTCAATTTTCCAACAACGCTTGGGGGCTTGGCTAACGTTCCGCATCGCTGCAAATATCCGAGCACATGTTTATCAGCAATTGCACAACCTGTCCATCCGATTTTTCGACAAGCGAACAACAGGGACGGTTATTTCGCATATTACTGAGGATAGCGAGAGACTTCAGGATTTCATGTTAGAAGGACTTTCGTTTCTCAGTGTGCAATTGTTTCTCTTCTTCGGGATTGGAAGTGTCCTTTTCTGGATGAATTGGCGCTTGGCGTGCTTTATCTTAATTCCAATTCCGATAATCGTTTTGGGGGCAGGTTGGTTCTGGAAAAAAGTGCGAAACCTTTGGCACCGCGCTTGGCGACGCCGCTCAAAACTGTTTGATGTCGTCAACGATTCCGTATCTGGCATCCGGGTCGTCCGTGCCTTTGGACAACAACGCGGTGAAGTCAATCGGTTTGGAGAAGCTAATATTGATGCACGGGATTATGAAACCCATGCTGAGATGATCTGGGCAACTTATTACCCGCCTTTGATGTTCGCCATCCAGTTGGGTACGCTCATCGTCTGGTATGTCGGCGGGCTTGATATGCTCACTGGGACGATGACGCTCGGCACCTTGATCGCTTTTCACGGCTACCTCGCTATGTTCTATCAACCCTTGCGCTATGTGAGTCCGCTTATCAATTGGGCTTCGCGTTCAATGACAGCGGCGGAACGACTCTTTGAAGTCATAGACTCGCAGCCAGAACAGTTAGACGATGGGACCCTTAAAGCGATGCCGAATATTACTGGAGAGGTCAAATTTCATAACATGACTTTCGGTTACGAGTCACATAAGCCGGTATTACGGGATATCAACCTCCACGTGAAACCCGGCGAGATGATCGGACTCGTCGGTCATTCCGGGGCGGGGAAATCAACGCTTATTAATCTGATTTGTCGTTTCTATACACCGGATTCTGGACGATTAGAGATCGATGGTGAAGACATCAAGCAAATTAACCTCAACGATTTGCGCCAACAAATTGGGGTAGTGCTACAGGAGCCATATCTGTTCAGTGGCACCATAGCCGAGAACATCGCCTACGCGCATCCTGATGCCCCTATGGAAGATATTATCACCGCAGCGAAAGCGGCGAACGCACACGAATTTATAGTCAAGTTCCCCGATGGCTATGATGCTGAAGTCGGTGAACGCGGTGGGAGTCTATCCGGCGGTGAGCGGCAACGCATTTCAATTGCGCGTGCGATTCTGCACAACCCACGCATCCTGATTCTCGACGAAGCCACATCCTCTGTAGACGTGGAAACCGAGAAGAAGATTCAGCAAGCCATTGACAGGCTCGTACAGAACCGGACCACGTTTGCGATTGCACACCGGCTTTCAACGCTCCGAAACGCTGACCGGCTCTTCGTGATTGAAAAAGGTAAAGGTGTCGAGTGTGGCACGCACGAAGAACTCATGGAGACAAAGGGTATCTACTACAAACTTGTAGAGACACAACGGGAAGCTGCCAACGTCCGTGCTGCAGCGCAAGCCGTGGAAAGGTAATCATGCAAAATAATAACGGAGAGAAACAGGAAACACCTACTACAGACGACACGGTAAAACCGGAGTCGTCTGAACCAGATGACTTCACACCGCGCTACTTGGATGCCGCCGAACTTACGTTTACGCGTTCTGAAGTAGGGACAACACGGCTCGAAATCCGGGATGAGGTCTGTCATCTTCGTGTGGTTGTGCGTCGGCTTATGCCTCTCAGTAATCCTGAAAAATACATCTCACTCGCAGCGGACGAGGATACTGAAATCGGCATCCTTGTAAACCCATCGGAACTCGCACCGGAAAGTTTGAAAATTCTACGAGAGGAATTGGATAAACGGTACTTCACACCGACGATCCAGAAGATTTATCGCGTGAAGGAGCAATTCGGCATCCATGAATGGGAAGTTGAAACGGAACGCGGACGTATAACGTTCTCGGTGCGTGGGTTGAACCAAAACATCAAGCAGGTACCACCCGCACGGCTTTTTGTGACGGACGTGCGGGGCAATAGGTACGATATTCCGGACTATCGGGAGTTAGATGCGCAGAGTTATCAGCAAATTCAGCGGCATCTATAAGGACAACAATGAAACAGCGACGTTTTCACGCAGTTATCGCTTCGATTGGATTACATCTACTCTTCGCCATAATTGTGGCGTTGTTGTTATCTGAACAGAGAGCGTTAGATAACGATGCGTTCGAGGCAACACTTGTTAAACTCAATCCCACTAAAACGGAGATGGAGATCCGTCCGACACACCGAATTGTTGCTGTTAATCCAACACTCACAATAGAGACTCCCACGCCTCACACCCGGACGCAAGTATCGCATATACCCCAGCCTCCAAAAGAACAGACAGGGGTTGTGCGGCAATTGCCTCGATTTGCTGACGCGCTGGATCCTGTGGAAGTAGCGGATGTCCCCACATTGTCTAATGCCGAGACACCAAACGCCTCATCGGCACATTCGTCTGTTGCCTCTGAAGGTGGTGTACCAATGATTGAAAGAGCTGCATCGCCTACAGTCAGAAGCAGAGGAACAGCCGACACTGGATTCACAGAATTCCTTGATGGGGACCTGCCGACAGGCGGATTGGGGGATGGGGTTGATATTGCGTTGCGAAATTTTGTGAAAATACCGAAAGAAAAATTGGGGGGTATTCTTGAAGGGACAGGAAACGAGATTCGGGGACACATTCGATTGATTCGACTCAAACACTCGCTTTCGGATTGGTGGCAGGACCCAACCGCGATACCCTCACTCGTCAAGTGGTTAGAGGAACACACCCCGATTCGCGCGGATATGGATTTCGCGGGGGGTGCCCTACGGCTCACCGATCCACAAATCATGGATGCACCGCTCATCATCATGACCGGACACGACAAAGATATTACCGTCGGACGCGGACTTGCAAAAGACGGTCCGCTGCAGATAGGCTTTACGTCAGAAGAACGTGCCGCGCTTCGGAAATATATCGTTGAAAAAGGTGGGATGCTGTTTTTTGATGACTGCGGTTTCAACGGACTCTTTGCACATATCGTCGCTGATGAACTCCAACAGATTTTTCCAGAGTACCCACTTGAGATTCTACCACACGATCATGAACTCTATAGCATTCACTACCATTTGCCGAAACCACCTACAGGCGGCGATGTATTCTGGGGTAATGAGAACAACGCACAGACTACGCAATTCCGCTTTCAGAAAGGGATTATTATTGATAACCGGTTGGCGGTGGTTTACAATCGCAAAGATTATCTATGTGCGATGGAGACTGCAGAAATCGAAAGCCGCACGATGCTGCGGCTACGGCGTTCTACGGATGTCTATCGGTTTATGTCGAACCTGCTGATTTATGCGCTGAAGTATGGCGGGAACACGGATAGGACAAAGTATACAGAATAAGAGCCAGTTATTTTCCGAAAATCGCTTGATGTTTTTTAGAAACTCACATCTGTTTAAGGGATCGCCTAAAGTTTAGTAAACAATTAAAGACTGCTGGCTATCGCCTCTGCGAGGTTCTTGGGAAAGTCGAAAAGTGATGTCAGGTTTGTCCGGATCAGCATGCGTTTGATACCTTTGTTGACGTTAACGAGTGCTGTACGCCCACCGTTTTGGCGGATTTGGGTGCTGGAGGTGATAAGAACGCCTAATCCGGCACTGTCCATAGTCTCGGCTTTCGACATGTCAAAAATCAGCGTAGGCGTTCCATTTTGTGCCTCAAGTCCTTGGATATGCTCTTCAAGCATAGTTTTGAGCACGAGTGCATCTTGCCCGACGACTCTTCCCTGAATCTCTAAAACTGTGAAGTTTTTGTTTTTAATATTGACTTGCATAAGTTCTCCGTTGCTATTTCTATACGAAGGTTTGGATAATTTTGTGTATTTTCATGCCAAAAAGCACGAAAGAAAGTATCCTTTCAGAGATTAAATCATAACAGATTTCCGTTTTTGTTTCAAGTGGCAAAATCCTGATACTAGGGTCATTTCTGGTAAAACCTATAAATAAATAGACATTTCAGTGAACCCGAAAAACCGTGGGAGGGGTTTGTAACCCCGACTCTTCTCAATTCTTTTCAACCTTATCTGATCAGAGTGTCCAATTATAGTAAAACCCACAATTAACTATACATTGGCGAGGTTAGGAATGCAGATCGCATTTGGGCGCGTACGCCGCAAAACCTCGCCAGCGAGGAAGTATGTGCGCGATTGTTATTCATTGAAATGTCCACGTATTTTCGGGCTTTACTATAAATCTGTTAGACTCATACATCATGAGAAAACTTTGTGTATTGCTACTGATAGGCTTGCTTGTTGGCTGTGGTGTTGATCATGAGCCTGCCGAAAACGGAGACGCGTCCGTTGGGTTCGTGGG
>JAKZUG010000323.1:0-3247 GCA_047516705.1 Candidatus Poribacteria bacterium
GTGTCAAAGAGGTTTTCAATCTCAAAAACCAGTATATTCTCAAGCTGCCACCACGACACATTCAGATAGGCACCGACATCATGGACGAGATAGCCGTCTGTGGGTTCCTCAAATTCACCGATCCGGGTTTGACTTCCTGAAAAACGGGACGTAATGTGAAAATGGAAAGGCGACGGCGCGTAGCTGAAAACAATTTTACCATTGAGAGGTGGGATGCGCTCCAACGGTTTTCCATTGGCTTCAATCGTTCCATTGACATAACTCATATTGAGTTGTAAGTGGAAGTGCGGTAACACCTCACCGTCAATCCGGATCTCTGCTCCGTTCATCACGACA
The DNA here is from genome assembly GCA_047516705.1 of Candidatus Poribacteria bacterium. Taxonomy (GTDB): domain Bacteria; phylum Poribacteria; class WGA-4E; order WGA-4E; family WGA-3G; genus WGA-3G. The sequence continues at coordinate 337 of JAKZUG010000323.1, forward strand.
TCTTGCCCAGTGTATTGATAAATCCACAACCATCCGGCAGTCCCGCTCCCCCATTCTTTTTCGCCAGTATTGGTGGGCGTGAGATAGCCGTGTATATGGTTTTGGAAGATGGCGAGATTTACATTGAATCTGTTCGTTTGGTAGCGTCCAAACACCTCGGCACCGTACCCGTGCTCAGCTTCCAGTTGGACGTTGCCGATTTCATACGAGTAAGCTGCCAGATGCGGTCCATCACTGAAAAGTTCCTCAATGCCGGGGGCGCGAAACGTTTTCATTATAGTGGCACCGGTACTCAAGTTGTCAGTCCAATGGTAAATGCCAGAGGTTCCACCCGATAAGCCATTAAAATCCCGACGTTGGACAGTTCCGGCACGGATGATTGTACCATCATCTCTAAACGGTTCTGCGCGTCTGATGTCATAGCGGATTGCGCCTTGTAAGGTGAAACGGTCGAAGTCTCGTTGGTTTAGGTAAAAGCCAGCGAGTGCGAACTCACGTGTGTGGGGTGTCCAGTAAAATCCACCTGTGGCATGGTCGCGATATTCACCCCAAACACCCATAATAGCGTTATCTAATACGTGCGCCATCGCAGAGATATTATAGGTAAGCACGCCGAATTCCACACCGAGTGTTCCATTTGACTCCAACTCTTGATGTTGGTAACTGGTGTAGGCTGTCTGAAGTTTAACTTTATCAATCCATGTACGATTGAAAAGGTACTCCAACTGTCCTTCGTAACGTTCCCTATCCAGCGCAATGTTAACACCCGTGATATGCCCCTCAGGGGAACCGCGAATGCCGTAGTCTGAACGGTAGCCGCCCCCTGAGATACCTACATAGCCCCAGTCCTTGATGAGTGAGACACCAGATGAAAAGTTCACGTTAGAGAGATCTGTATTTTCTAATGTCCCAAGCGGGGTTTGGGTATCTGAGCCAAGCCTGCGGTTCCATTCAAGCTGCCCCGCAAACGGACCGAGTGGGACGACGAAACCAGTTGTTGTTGTTGTCCACCCTGAATTCACAGATTCGCCCTGGAATGTTAGATGCATATCAGGACCTTGTGGTAGGGCTTGTGGAATATTGTTGTGTTTAACATTGACGACACCGCCTAATGTGCTTGAACCGTAAATGAGTGCGCCAGGACCGCGCGTGATTTCGATGCCTTCGGCGGTCGTTGGGTCAATGGATACAGCATGATCGGCACTCGATGCGGATTTGTCGCCTGTGCGTTCGCCGTTTTCGAGAATGAGCAGCCTATCACCGCCCAACCCTCGAATAACAGGGCGCGCTGCTGCGCGTCCCATCGTCCGTTGTGAGATACCGGTTTCATCTGATAATGTATCCGCTAAGGTCATACCGAGTCGTTTTTGGAGTTCTGCATCCTGCAGTGCTAAATCGGTTGTTTTCTCAAATTTCGAGAGGTCGCCGGTTGAATCGTACACCCTAATGGTTTCCAGCTGATATGCGACTGTTTTCAGTTCTACTTGGATATAAGAGGTGGATGCATCGACATCAACCACCTGTTCAAGTTCTTGATAGTCGGTTTTCGTGAACTGAAGTGTATACTGTCCTGCCGGTATCGCATCAAACTGAAACTGACCGTTCGCGTCCGTACGGATCCTCTTTTCAAGTCCAACGATGTAGACAATGACATCCTCAAGTCGGGCGCGACTCTGTTTGTCAATGACCTCCCCACGCAGTGAATGAGTTGGAACCTGGTCACTCTGCGCATTGCCGGAGGGACTGAATGCACACATAATCCCCACTATTAGTACAAATAGGTAGGTGCACCTAAAAAGCGCGCCTACCTGAGAAGCAATCTGCACAGAAGCATAAACACTTAGCTTCTCAATAACTCGCATCGGGATTCCTCCCTATTGGACGGTTACGGGTATCGGAAGTGCCGCTGTAAAGTCAGGATGGTCACCGTGAAGGAGTTGTAATGCGATTTACGTCGTGCCTGCTTTTAGTCCAATGACTTCAAACCGCCACTGTTCTTCTTCATCATGTTCTTCACCTTCATGTCCGTCTTCAGCAGGTGCATCTTCCTCTTCAGACAGATGTATGCTAATGATACCTGCATCATAATCTGTCAAGCTCAAGCTGAAAATCTCCTCTTCTTCACTATGTCCATGTTCGTCTTCCTCTACTTCGCCAACGTGGGTTTCCGTGCCGCTCGCGTCGAGGAATGCGACATGAACCTCAATTTCTTCGCCGACTCCGACGGTAAGGCCACCGATTTGCTCTCCTTGAAACTGGCGGTAGACTTCTACTTCGTCAACTTCAAGCACAAAACCGTCTGCATCCGCGTGCTCTGCTGTTTCTTCTTCGTGGTCATCAACAATTGGGTTGTTATCTTCACCACAACCTCCGACAAAAGGAAGCACTGCGATGAAACTGAGTAACATTAATCGAGAAATAGCGACAGAGAAGTCGCGTCCCAAAAAGTACGTAAACATTGTATTCTCCAATATTTTCATCTGATAGCACACGCCGTGTGCCTATTACTTTATAAAAAAAATCATACGTAACAGGTAGTATGGCGCGAAAAATGTAGACGCGCGAACTAACATGTCTTGAGCACCTCATGCATTTTTAGTGAAATGGAAATCCCATAGGTTTCCTAAAAGATATTCCGTTGCTACATACAGTCAAGCGTTGTTGCAAACTATATAAGCATTGCGGCATATTGCAAAGCAGAGGTGTGCAAAGGGAAGACAAGTACAAATGATCTTCAACCCTTTGGACAATATAGAAATATAAAGCGAAAACAAATTTGCCCTTAACAGGCGAAATCTGAAAGTTTATTGGAGAATACAGGTGGGGCACGATTCTGCGCGTTCGCGGTAAGTCTTAAAGGAAGAAAAACGGCTTCATAAAATGGGAGTGTAGTACTGAAAAGGAACGGAGA
>JAKZUG010000324.1:0-9124 GCA_047516705.1 Candidatus Poribacteria bacterium
CTTATATAGTAAAATCTACAATTACTTGGACATTGGGGTAGGCGGGGTTACAAACCCCGCCAGCGAAAGAGGGAACTCTTGTTCGCCGAAGTGTCAACATATTTTCTAATTTTACTATATATTGATTTGGATGCACTTTTAGCGGTTTCAACACGTTTATAGTAAAATCGACAATTACTTGGACATTATGGATAGGCGGGGTTACAAACCCCGCCAGCGAAGGAAGGGGTTGTTGTTCCCTAAAGTGTCAACATATTTTTCGATTTTACTATAACTTAACTGCTAACCTAAAGAACCACAGATGCTTAAACCTCGTTCTTACTTGAAAATTCATAAAGGTTTTCTGATTTTGGGTTTCAGAGTGATTCCTCTGGGCGCGCAGGTAAAATCGTCGCGCTATAGTGTGCAGTATTGAAAGGTAAACTAAGAAGAAACAGGTGAAAAAAGGTTAGATTTCAGGGCGATCCACAGCGTTAACAGGACTGAGATTGCTGAGTACTTCTGTATAGACTTGTCGAAGTGGGACGTTGTTTTGTTCGGCGAGGCGTTTGCAATCCTCATATTCAGGAATGGTCTTGATGAGCGTGCCGTTGAGATAGCCGCGTTTGGCTTGAATCGCGCCCCACTGTGTTTCGACTTGTATAAAATCGCGATGCAGTTTGATCCGATCGGCAGAAGAGAACCTAACGCCGAAAGTCGTGGTTTCGGTGAGAAGGAGTTCGATGAGTCTGTCGCGATGTGTCGTAGGGCAGAGCACTGTGATTTGTGTCGCTGGTCTGCCCTTCTTCATGTAAACTGGCGCGAGAAACACATCAAGCGCGCCGTGTTCAAAGAGTTGGGAAGTAACATAGCCGGTAATCTCCGGCGACATATCGTCTACATTGGTTTCAATAATATCAACACTGTCAGTTTCGGTGTGATGGTGGTTAGTCTTTGAATTGATGTCCGATGTTTTTTCGCCGAGACAGAGGCGGAGGAGGTTCGGACGTTGTTCAAGGTCACGGGTGCCAGCACCATACCCCACGCGGTCAAGCCGCATCTGTGGCATGACCCCGAATTCCTGCGATAGTGTCGTAATGAGTGCTGCGCCAGTTGGGGTTACCAATTCCTTGGGAATATCTGTTTGATGAATCGGTACACCTTGTAGGAGTTCCATCGTGCTGGGGACAGGGACAGGCATGAGTCCGTGTGCGCATCGGACAAAACCTCTACCGAGAGAGAGTGGGGATGCGTAAACAGCGTCAACATCCAGGTGTGCAAGACCGATGACTGAACCGACAATGTCTACGATTGAATCAATCCCGCTAACTTCATGGAGGTGAACGTTGGCTTTCGTTGTATTGTGAACCTTCGCCTCCGCCTCCGCGAGGCGGTCAAAAACGCGTTTTGCGGTATCCCGAATTTCTGGATCCAAATCACTATCGTCAAGCAGCTTGAAAATATCGGACAGGTGGCGACTCGGTCCGTGATCATGGGTGTGCGTATGTGTATGCCCACGCCCCTCTTCCTCGTGTGAAGAAGTGTGTGCTGGATGTACCTCTACAATCGCGCGAGTGCCGGTGATACCGTGTTTTACGGATTTCTCAAAGCGCAGACTGAACTCAGCATCAAGTTTGAGGGTCGCTAATCCATCAGTAAGTATTTCCGGTGGCACCCCTGCATCAACCAAGGCACCGAGTGTCATGTCGCCACTAATACCGGAAAAGCAGTCAAAATACGCAATCTTCAACGTGGTTATACCTCTTTTGGAGCTTTGGTGTCGCGTAGTAACGGCACACGGTGTGTGCCTACTACTATGCAAAGATTGAATTAAGAGTTGACTGTCACCTCAACGAGGTGATCGTCGCGATGCTCACGATTTAAGAAACCTGAAGCAACTCTTGGAGCAATTCTTTAGATTCGTGGCGTTTGAGTTTGAAAATGGCTTCAGCCTCTATCTGCCGCACGCGCTCCCGACTGATTCGGAGCTTATCTCCTATATCCGCTAAAGTGTATTCAGTGCCATCAATCAACCCATATCGTAAGATGACTACCTGTGTTTCACGTGGGTTGAGCGTCCGGTTGAGGATTTCAGTGATCACCTCAATTTTGGCATAATCGAGCAAATAGTTTTCTGGTGTAATTTGAGATTGATCCGGAATGAGTTCAGAAAACGAGCCGTCCGGTGAATCTTCATTAATCGGTGCATCAAGGGGGACAGGATCCCTCGTAGCGTTGAAAATTTCGGAGACTTTTTTCTCTGTGAGTTCAACTGCGCTCGCGATTTCGGTTGTCGTCGGTTCGCGTCCGAGTTCGATCGTCAGATCCGACTGCGCCTGCTTAATGGCACGTCGGGCTTCGCCGATATAGCAGGGGACGCGGATCATCTGCCCTTGTTGGTCGAGTGCACGTTTGATGGACTGCATAATCCACCATGTCGCATAAGTGCTGAATCGAAATTTGAGGGTGTGGTCGAACTTATCCACGGCGCGCATCAATCCGAGGCTGCCTTCCTGCATCAAATCGAGGAAGGTTAACGATGTTTTGCTGAAGTGATGTTGCTTGGCGATGCTGGCGACGAGTCGGAGATTTGCTTCAACGATTTTCAGTTTCGTGCCGTGTGTAACCTGATCCGCTGTCTCCAATTGATCCGCCAACCACTTGATATGTGCAAATTCGTTTTGGATATCTTCGAGAACGAACCGTAGTGCGCGTAGCGAACGAGTAGCCATACCGTCCGGTAACATATCGGGTAGCAATTCCTCCAAGAGTGTTTCAATCTCATAACGAATCACGTCGTATTCTTGAAAAGCGTGGAATTCCTGCTCCTCGTCAAAGGGTGTAAATGTGACACGAGCAAAGTCGCGGACCGATGGTATTTCTGTAAGTGGAACCTCACGTGGCTGTTGCCTTGATTTCGCCATCTTTTGGTTAAAGGTACTAATGCTGCGACGAATCGTTTGGCGGGCATAGTTTCGGAATGCCGCCCCACGTTTTGCATCGCCATCGTCAATAGCTTTCAAGAGCCCAAGGCTTCCCGCCTGCATTAATTCAGGCGGTGAGGTCTCGTCAACATATTTTTTAAGGAGATGTAAGTTCCCTTCAAAAATTTTCCACCGTGCTTGCTTCAGTAATTTCGCCGTCGTCTCTAATTTGTCCAATAAAACCCCAAGTGCCTGGATTTCGGCGCGAATTTGGCTCATGATTAATCCATGTTCTGATTGCGGGGGTTCAAATTTATGTTTGCTGTCTGGCACATCATCTTCAGAGATGTCAAGTGAGGCTAACATCCACTTCGGAAATTCATTTAATTTAGTGGTGAACATCTGGAGACCCTCTTGGTATTTTTCAAAGAGTGCAGTTTCCTGTTCAGGACCCAACAAAGGTGTTCTGGCTATCTTTTGTAAGTAAGCGAAGGTCTCATCCCTTGGAGTTTCTACTGGGTCCTCGTCCTTTTCCTCTTCCTCTGCAAAAAGTTCAGGTTCTACCGGGTACACCGGGTAATAGTTTCTCATGTCCTCACCTCATTATAGCATCGATCTCCAGACCGAAGTGTTTTTGAATGTGCCTCACACAGCGAAAATGATGAAAAAAGGTTTAACTTTTCAGTAGGTATGTGGTATACTATTAAGTGTAATCATCTGATATATCTTAATATTAGCTTGCAAGTTTAGGAATCACATAGATGCAAAGATAAAGCGAACTCGATATAACCATTGGAGGTAGTTAATGGCTCAACTCACACAAGCCGAAATTGTAAAAAAGTGCCAAGCCGGTGAATCCTGTTCTGGTGAAAATCTTGCAAACCTTGATTTAGCGAATCAATCGCTCGCGGGTATTGATCTGTCGGAAGCAGATTTGAGCGGTACCGACCTACGGAACACGAACTTAACGGAAGCGAATCTAAACGATGCGAATCTCACCGGTGCGGACCTTTCTGGTGCCACGCTACATCGAACGTACCTGGTCGGTTGTAATTTAACGGACGCGAACCTTGAGGAAGCGAGTTTACGCGGTGCTTTCCTGAGCGGAAGTCTGCTTTGTGGTACAAACTTCAAGCGTGCCGACTTGCGCCGTGCCACACTCGGCTGCCCAAAATGCGAGGTACCGGCCCCCTTCGGATCACTCACCAGTTTTGAGAACGCGAACCTTGAAGAGGCAATTTTTGGTGAAATCAAACTGAAAGGCACTGTTTTGCTCGGTGCTAACTTCAAAGATGCGTATCTATACGAGGTCGATCTCTCTGAAGCCGTGTATCGCGAATCCGATCTCGAAGGTGCTATCACCAAAAAAGGGCGAAATTAAGCAGTTGATCACTTCTTTTCAGCGTAGTTTGCGGGTTTCCGCAACTCGCTATTCAAGGGTTGTCCGAGCACTAATTAGCAATTCTGACTGATAGTCTCAATCCCCGGATTGTCCCTACGATTCCGAGATTGAGACTAAAATACTTAATAGCACTTCCCCTTTTTCTATTATATGTGACGTTAACAAAACGCAAGAGGTTTACCTAAAGTGCATTTTTTTGCTTGGGACAATTCGCGTACCATTTTCTATAACGTGTTAACTGCACTTCTATCTCTACGTAGGAAAGCGGGTACGGTTGCAAAAAGTGCTTACAATGACAGTAGTGCCTGAGGATTAACTTAGTTGCATCTCACAGAATTTTTTATACAACCCGCCCTTCGCTAACAGTGTTTGGTGTGTTCCAGTTTCCAAAATCTCTCCATCCTTGATAACAAGAATTTTATCAGCTCGGACAACAGTTGATAGCCGGTGTGCGATAATAAAACTGGTTCTCCCTTCCATCAGGTTTGTCAACGATTCTTGAATGAGTGCTTCAGACTGTGTATCCAGTGAAGATGTAGCTTCGTCCAGAACAAGAATCGGTGCGTCTTTTAGGAGTGCACGCGCGATAGAGAGGCGTTGCTGTTCACCACCGGAGAGTTTCACCCCTGCCTCTCCTACCGGCGTAGCATAGCCCTTCGGGATTTTTGTGATAAACTCGTGTGCGTTTGCCTTCTGCGCCGCTGCAATGATCGCTGCATCGGTAGCACCTGGACAGCCATAACCGATATTTTCCAAAATCGTCCCATCAAAGAGGAACGTGTCCTGTGGAACGAGTGCAATATTTTGTCGCAACGACTCGAGTTTTACTTCAGAAATAGGCACACCGTCAATCAAAATTTTCCCAGAATCGACTTCATAGAAACGCAGCAGAAGGTTGAGAAGCGTCGTTTTTCCACTACCGCTCGGTCCGACGAGTGCGACGACCTCTCCCGGTTTCGCTTCAAACGATACGTTATCAATGACCGGTTTGGATGTTCCTTGCCGGTTTTCTGAATCTTGCGAATAAGAGAAGGAGATATTTTGGAATGTGACGGCTCCGTGGATATTATGAAGTTCAATCCCATCTGCCGATTTTTCCGTAGGTAGGTCGCGCTCACCAGCGTCATTCTCCATACCTGCTTCTGCCCTAATATCAAGGAGATAAAAAATGCGTTCTGCTGAGGCGAGGCACTGTTGTAAAGCACTATTAGCATTGCCAATCGTTTTGATCGGTTTGAACATGTAACTTACCATACCGATGTAACCGATAAACCATCCGGTAGAGAGTTGTCCACCAATTACCTCCCAGCAGCCTAGCCCAAAAACAGTTGCGACACCGACAGACCCTAACCATTCAATCGCGGGGGGCAGGAGTGCGGCGAAGCGTGCACGCCGTATCGCTGAACAGTATTGGCCCCAGTTAATAAATCTGAAGCGTTCGATTTCTGCCTTCTCAGCGGTAAAACTTTTAATAATCTTGATGCCGAAAAGTGTCTCTTTAAGTTGCGAATAGATGTCCGCGCTCTGTTGCTGAATCTCTGTGCTAGCGGCACGAATTCGTCTACCGATGAAAGCAATGAGATAAACAATTAGTGGAAGAATCAGCAGAACAAAGAGGGTGAACCTGAAACTCATGATGAGCATCATAGAAGCAAAGAAAGTAACAAGAACAATAGCGTGTATAATGTTCGCTAAAGCGGCAACAAGTGCCTGCCAGACCCGGACATCGTCTGTAATACGTGTCATGAGGTCGCCGGAACGTTCTTCGCGTAAAACACCTAAAGGTGCAGAGACGACACGCTGATAGAGGGCATTCCGCAACCGAAAAGCGAGTTTATGTCCGACGCGCGCCATCACATAATCGTTGCCGTAACCGAAAACCCCTTTGATGAAAACGAGGATGAGCATACCACCAAGCAACCATAGAAAGGCTTTAAACGCATTACTGGCACTCGTCAATACTACTTCAACCCCCTCAAAAGCGAACATCCCCGCGTCCCCATCGTGCTGAAAGTACCAGATAGATACAGACTCATCAAATGGGTTTCCACCGACGACTGCAAGCCCATCAATAGTATCGGCTAAAATTTGAAAAAAACCAAACTCACACACAGCAACCACGAAGGCACAAACCAGTGCCAAGAGAACCGAACCGATGTAGGGGGTGTGATACGATGCAAATCGGGTAAAAGTTGGATTTTTTGTTTTTTTAGATAATAGCATTTCTATGATCTTCCAGATGGTCAGACCATCGGTTTATGATTATGGTTACAATTTCCGATAAACCATTATGCGTTTTTAACCGATTATTTTAGTTGGTAGGTGCCGAATTGGATGGCACAAGCATGTTTCGCAGCATCGGTTTTGCAGCGAATGCTGAGTTCTCGCTTTTGGAAATCCACAGCCTCAATGACTCCGATGGCAGAAGTATTACCAGTACTATCGATTAATCCAACCAAGCGGCGTTCAAAGTAGTCACGAACCTCTACTGTAACGCGCGTTAGACTCAAATAATTTTTAATGTGGGTGATAGTTGCTTTGGAAAGGTGCTTTGATACAATAAGACATAAGGTGCGATGCCTCCACTCAGCATGGTAAACTTGTGTCTCCACGAGCCGAGAGAGGATTTCTAACTCTTTCTCATTTGCGATACGCCCTATGAAAAAAGGGGTACGTCCACCACGAATCTGTTCAAAAGAGAGTTGTTGCACGCTACTCTCAGAGAAGTACGTATCAAATCGGTCCTTTCGGTACCGACTTCGCCTATTACTGCTTTTCAATCGGACACTCCGGTGTGGCAGGAGATAATGAATATTGAGCCACCCCTGTTGACTGTAGCACGCCGTTATCTGCTCCAATTCAGCAGAACGACCGATGCAGATGAGGTGGTTGGGTCTGATGAGTTCAATCTTATGCTGTTTGAGAACGACTGCGGGGGGATCGTGAATATAACCGGTGGTGTCAACAACAATGCAATCGGCATCGGCTTCTAGTGCACTATCTACCATCAGACGTGTTCCGGTGAGGGTCTCAAGAAAGTGTCCTTTCGGCGACACATCACCGACAAAATAGAACTGGTCAGCAGTGCCATCAAATACAATGCCGTTTTCTACTCGGTTTTGTCCGCTGTCCAAAATCGGTTCTTGCTTTGATGGTGATTGGGTTTCGCTTCTCAATCCAAAGGACTTCACACCAATTGTGGTGGGAGGACCGATTTGGGACTGACCGACATCTGCATCTACGCAAGCAACTTTGAATCCCTTTGCGAGTGCGAAATCCGCTAAAAAGCGGCAAAAAGTCGATTTTCCTGCATCAGTCGCGCCTATCACAAGTAAAATCTGTTGCGGCTTGACAACTCGACTCGCAAGTTTTCTCCAGTCTGGGTTAACTTGGTACGTGTCATCCATCTTCCTGTCTCATAGTGGGGAGAATTTAGTTGCCAAGGTTCATTTGATAACGGAAGGTGACACCGGGGAGACTGAACATCTCATCGAAAGGGGGCATCTGTTTAATGCCGACCAGCTGTTCAAACAGCGATGTCTTTTTCTCCTTACGTAGCACCTTAGGTTTACCTTCGATGCCCCCCAATTCTCCAGCAATTTCAATCGCGTCAGGTAGGTTGCCAAGTTGGTCGATCAGTTTTGAATCTAATGCCTGCTTTCCAGAGAAAATCCGTCCATCTGCAAGTTCGACAACTTCCGCACGTGTTAAAAGGTTACCTCGTGCCTCAGCGATGGTATCCACAAATTGATTGTAAACATCATCGACAGTGGCTTGGAGAACCGCCTGTTCCCGCTCTGTCAACGTGCGGAAAGGTGAACCCGTATCCTTAAACTCGCCGCTCTTAATGACTTGGTGTTCTAATCCGACTTTATCGTATAAGCCCTTCATCCGCGTGAACTGCATAATAACGCCAATGCTACCGGTTAACGTGCCCGGATTTGCGACGATTGTGTCGGCGGCGCACGCGACATAGTAGCCGCCCGATGCAGCACTACCGGCCATTGAAGCGACTATCGGCTTTTCTATTTTTTCTAACTCCGTGTAGATCTCTTGGACGGGGGCAACACTACCGCCGGGTGAATCGATTCTAATAACAATCGCTTTGACACTGGGGGCATCGCGATAGGCGTGAATTAGTTTAATCGTCGCATCGGATTTGGAGATAATTCCTGTAATATCTATCACAGCGACCTTCTGTCCAATTGATGCGCCACCGCTCATGGAACGTAATAAAATGAGCATCAAGAAGAACAGACCAACGATAGTGCCTAAAATAATAAAAACGCGTCTATTTTTCATATTTTTAACTATTGGGTCTTCGTGCCGATTGGTTTTACAGCCCAATCGGGTTTCCGATATATTTTAGCGAGGGTATTGTCCACATAATGGTTTGGTTTCTTTGTTCGTTTTAGAAGAAACCCCTAAATCCCCCTTATCAGGGGGACTTTGTGTATATCCGTTCCATTAGTTAGGCAACACCATCATTTTAGCGACATCGGCGTAATTATAGGTTTAATAGATTTACGACAAGCAAGTTTCTACACGGATGCTGAAGGAATACCCAAGCAAATAAACCCTACCGGACTAAAGCGGCATTTCGCGGTATACAAGGTTTAGGTCTAAGACCCGGTGCGGTTAGAATGCAGATCGCATTTGGGCGCGTACGTCGCAAAACCGCACCTACCGCGCTTGGGGGAAACCGGTGTTACCCTGATTAAAATCTTAATCTTCATCAAACTGCACCTACCGGGCCTGGGAGAACCGGAAAAAAGTGTAGGACTATCGCCTAACAATGACGACCCAAAAGGTTTTTAAC
>JAKZUG010000325.1:0-4774 GCA_047516705.1 Candidatus Poribacteria bacterium
CCCGTAACTATGCCCGTGAAAATCGGTATTATTCTTATACAACAGCACGCGTTTTCCGAGTTTCTGACTGCGTGTTTCTGCACATCGGTGAAGGATGCGTTCTCCGGCTTTATCGTGTGCGACAAGGTCAAACAAGTTGCTGCATTCAGGTGTAGAATACTCCGGGTGTGCGTGATCGTTGTAGAGGCGTGCGCCGTTGACGAGAATGTGATCGCTCTTAATTTCGGCAAAAGAGAGTCGCTCTTTTTTATTGCGTTTTCGGTCGCGCGCCTCCTCTTCCTTTTCATCAGGATGATTGGAGAGTGCGTCTGCTCGAAAGCCGCGTTCATCTCGCAACGGATCTTCACCGCGGTAGTCCCACACCGGTCGAAAATCTTCTTGGCGGTAACTTTTGATCAATTCAACCGACTGCTTGACGGCATCAATGTGTGCTTCATTTTCGAGTGTGATTCCGTATTCAGTTTCAATTCCAAAAAGTCTTTCCATTTAGAGTTGTCGGTTGTCAGTAAGAAGCAGGCTTCTATTTCTGACGACTGATAATTTCTCCTAAATGACACGCGAGCCAGACGCTTTACGCCGTTCCCGCTTTTCAGTTTTGATAGGTGTAACTTTGACGACATTCTCTGGATCGTAATCGAGAAGTTTCAGCCAATCTTCGGTCGCCTCGGTTGGCGGGAAGATTTCACTCTCATGGTATTCAGCGGCGAGTGCGTCTAACAGATCTGCCCGCGAGATTCCACTCTCTTTGTCAGGGTTTTGGATTGCGCGTTTGAGTGCGGATTCCTTAGCGCGCTGTACAATTGACTCAATAATAGCACCGCTACACAGATGTCCATGATAGAGGACATCGCGTCTGCCACTCCTAAGAGAGACTTCAAGGAATCTGTTGTCATCGTCCTCACGAAACATCTCATCAACTACCTGTGCGATGAGGTCTTCAACGGCCTTCTCAGGCGGGATAACTTCGGGTGGCGTTTCGCCTGCTGTCTCGGCTTCTGGATCAATGGTTACCTCTGCTGCAATAGGCAGCTCGGGGGTGAAGTAAATACGGAAGATATCCTTTGCAGCATCTGCGTCTGGACGGGTCACTTTAATTTTCCTATCAATGCGTCCCGGGCGCAGAACGGCAGGATCTATCAGATCTGGTCGGTTTGTCGCGAGAATAATAACGACATCTTGTAGAGACTCAATACCGTCCATTTCTGCACAGAACATTGGGACAAGCGTATTTGAGATACTATGGGATCTAAGTGCGCGCCGAGTTCCTAATATAGACTCTGCCTCATCTATAAACACAAAAGCTAACTTACCATCTTCCTTTTTTTCACGGGCGATCTGAAATATTTCACGTACTTTCCGTTCAGATTCTCCGAGCCACATGTTTAGAATTTCAGGCCCTTTGATGTGGAGAAAACAACCTTCAACATCTTCTCCGCTCTCCCTTCGGAGCTGCTGAGTCAAGTTATAGGCAGTCGCCTTACCGATGAGTGTCTTTCCACATCCTGGCGGTCCGTGGAGAAGAAATCCTTTCGGTGCACTGTATTGGAAACGCGAAAAGAGTTTAGGATGCAGGATAGGGAGTTCAATCGTATCTTTAATACGTTGGATCGTTTCGTTAAGCCCGCCTATTTTAGACCATGGAATATTTGGTACTGCCTCAAGCGCGTAAGCGTCCGTCTCTTTGGTAGCGATATGTTCAAGTGCGACTCGATAGTTGGAGTCAACCCGGACCTCATTGCCAGGTTTCAGTTTGACATCCGCGAGGTCTGCGGAGCGTTCAAGGATAACAGCTTGTGCATTAGGTTCTTGCCCAATACGGAGCCTCCCATCTGGCATAACATCGGCTATTTTTGCGATGGGTCCGGCATCGTTGTATCCAAGTTCACCAACGACGACAAACGCGTCGTTGAGCAGTATGCTGAACCCCTTTTTCAAAGTTTCAGGGTTGATTTGGGTATCAAGGTTCGCGTAGTATTCGGAGCCGCCAACGATGACGCGTGCGATATCTTCTTTCGGCAATCCGAGCAATGTCCCGATACGATTAGCGGGTGAAGTGAGTTTTTCGATCTGCGCCTCCATTTCGGCATGGATGCGAAGAGCTTCCTGCTGAATTGCTTGAATTCTCTCGCTAAACTCACCTTCATCACTGAGAATAGAGCGACGCAGTTCCAGAAGCCATCGACGGCGCCGGTCTTCTGGTGGTGTCTCGGCAATAAGATGGTGAATGAGCTGCAACGAATAGCCAGAACTCATCTCCTCTTCTTCAGAAGCGAGTTCTTCTTCAATTTCTTCGTCATGCTCACTAAATTTGAGATTATACGTATCGGCCTTTACGCCAGTATCTTTAGGGTTCTTCTTATCGTACATTTGAACGTCTCCTCAGGCAGAAGCGGATGACTTTACGATAGAGTTTACCACACTTCCCACAATTTTGCGAATATTTATTCTTCAGCGGCATCAATTTTTTGTCTCTGTTCGCTCGTAAATTCTGTCCAAACTGAGGTCTGATGCGATAATTTGTAATAGTTTAGCATAATTTGCAATATAAATGCAAGAAAAAAAGAACTTTAGGTAGAATTTAGGGGTGAGTCGGGTAATTTGGGGAGGACGGAAAGGGGTAGATATAAGATATTCACTCTGTCAGCATCAGGATTCGCAGGATTTTCAGATTTTCAGAGTAATCAGCGGTTAACTATCAGCAGTCAGTGGCAGCGAGCGGTTGGATCCGGTTGTCTTCTTCTCCGGTTCCCCTTCCGCGTAACAGATCACCCTCGTCAGAGGAAGACAGGATTAGCGTAAAAATGGGAAACCGAATAGTTTTGATTGTTTTGTTTTAAAAATTTGACTGAAAAAGAGATTTTGTGGTATTATAACGCAAGTTGCTACCTATTTATTCTCACTGCGAAGCAATAGCACCCCTCATGAAGTTTAAGAATTTAATCGGGTAATTCACGGTTATCTTGCCATGTCCGGTGCCCCTTCCCAGTAACGGCTTACTATTACCCACAAGTATCTCGTAGTATTTCTATGAGGGTGATTTCCGAGTTTCGCTGTCTTCTTCAAAGTTCTGAAAAATGGCAAAGGCGTTAGAAATATCATTCAGCCTTTGCCACCCCCGCCAGAGAACCGTTACCCCCGGATTGCCATCCGACTTGCGTGCTAAAAAACCACCGAGTTTAGCAATCCAGATGACGGCTTGAGAAACAGTCGGTATCTTTTCAGGCAACTTCTCGGTCTTATGTGTCACATAGTAAAGTGCCTTCCATTCAGGGTCGTGTAAAATGTGTGTGCAGTCAGCGTCGGGGGTGAACCGATTTATCATCGTCAACCAGTAAAGTCGCCAGGCAATGACACTCAGTAAAGCAATATAGCGAAGAAGACGGTCTTTGGTTGCCAAACGGGTCTGCTGAACCTGTGTGCCGGACTTCAACACTTTGAAATACACCTCAATCTGCCAACGTTGTTTATACCAGTCTATGCGTTGAAGCGCATCAGAGAAGGTCGAAACTTTGACGTTCGTCAGGAGCAACCATTCCAACGGTGTTGCGCCATCAGGCGGATCCGTTTCCCGCACCCAGACAACAGACATCTCAACTGCTGGCAGAGTTTTGGAACTCGGAACCCGACGACGTGGCGGACACAGCGTCGCTTCTGTAAAACGAACACTCAGCATCGCCTCACGAGCAGGTTGATTGCCACGACGGGCAACTTCCAACCGAAACTCACCCGCAACTTCTTGACGTCTTACCAACTCAGAGAGTTTACTCACAGAGGCATCCACACGACGGTCTTGCGCAGCACGGATCACGAAAGGGGTTTCTCCCGCTTCAACGAAAAACTCATAAATATCAGATTCACGATCCGAAAGAAAGATCACTTCAACGCCTTCGGGGATCGCAGATTTAACTTCCGATAAGGCTTTAATCCATCTGTAGCTCTCTTTCGCTTCAAGACGCTTGGACTTATGATCCTTGCCACCAAAACCATCACGCACCCAGACTTTATCCGTCAAACATCCTAATGGAACACCCGATTCATTTACCATCAACGTCGTATGTTTAACAAAACCAAAACGGTTCTGAGACTTCGTGCCAATCGAACCTAAACCCTCAGTTGATGGGTGATCCGTGTAATCAAGATACGTCGTATCTTGGATCGCAAAAACACGACTATGTTCTGACACCCGTTGAACCGTCTTTTGAAAGTGGGGCGCAAGAATGCCTTCCGGCGACACTTTATCATTGTCAAATAAACGATACGCCGCTTTCGCCGATGCCCAATCACCACACGCCGCATTCAGCGTTGAGGTCGGATGCGAAACTAACGCATCCGCAACATCAATAAGTCTTTCATTCAGACGGATATCCCCCAAGTCAAGACCCGAAAACTCTTGACGACTCCAAGAGACAGATGATACTCTCTCTGCTAACATGATTCACTCCTATTCGTAGAAAGAAAAATCTCTGTTTTTATTCATCCCGGCTCTTGAGCATACCACACACCATCCTACAAGGCAAGAAAATATAAACACCCACTATAACTATTACATTCAGACTTATGGGTAATAGTAAGCCAGTAACGGGTGGGGACCCCGGTTAGGAATGCAGATCGCATTTGGGCGCGTACGCCGCAAAACCGCACCTACCGGGGTTGGAACTCGAAATAGAGAAGATAGACTTTCAAGATTATTGAGATGCCCAAAATTAGCAAATCCAAGTGAAACCCAACATATTCCTACACCAGCAGCGTTTGGGTTGTTGGGTTTCGCTATATC
>JAKZUG010000326.1:0-2546 GCA_047516705.1 Candidatus Poribacteria bacterium
TATTTTTCTGCGAGCGAGAAATTACGCACTTGGTTATATGGTAGTTTCGGAAGCGCACATATAGGCTCTAATCGGTAGCGAGCCACGGTAACGGGAAGCCGCTCTTGCATATCGGAATGGACGGACATCATAAACCCGTACAGGTGGCCATGAATCATATTGTAGATACCAACAGTTAGCAGGACCCGCATCACAAAACCGTTGCGCACAGCGATCGCTTTGAAATGTTCTAAGAGATCGAGATGGTGCCATCTCACGAAGGGACCACCCCTTTCAACGAGTTTATAGGCGATCGGGATCGCGTGTTTTTCAGGGACATCGTGTATCGAGACCCCGTTCCAGCAGATTGTGCGAGGCGATGGACTTACCGCATCGCAACAAGCCGCTCGCCATCGTGCAACGTCTTTGATGTTTCTTTCTCCAAGAGCCCGTAGTGTTTTCTCGCGTTTTGGCAGCAGGTGATAGATCTTCTTGCAGGTCAGTTCGTGAGAGTCTGCTTGATGGGGACGTCCGATCTTGTCGAAGTTGACGTTGAACGGATGAATTTTAGCGTTCCGAATCCCCCAGACGATCCATTCATTACAGGCTAAACAGCGCGTCGTTTTTCCGATCATTTTGCGACAGTGGTCGGTTCTAACCGGTAGCCAGCGACGGTTACCTGCTTGCGTTCCGCCATGTCTCCGAACACCGACATCGTAAAACCGTGTAAGTAGTGATGAATAAGGTTGAAAAATGCAGGTCTTACCAGTATCGCGACAACTCTTTTTTTCTCGACAGCGATCGCGTGTAAATGTCGAATGATGTCACCTGGGTGCCATGTATCAAGAGCGGCACCGCGCTCAGTGAGTTTCCAAGCGATACGCATTGCGAGTTTTTCGGGAACATCGTGTCTCGCGAGCGTCGTCCAATCGAGGGTCGGCAGTTCTTCATCCGGAGCACACGACTGTCTCCATTTGTTGACGGCTACAGTGTGTGCGTCGGCTCTATCCCGTAAATTGCTACGATTTTTCGGTTCATAATCCGTTGCGAATGGACACGTCTCTTTATGGGGGTAGCTTCGGTAAGGTGTCCCATCATTTTCAAACCCGACATTGAACGGGAAGGGTCTTTGGTAACGGTGTCCCCACCAAATGAGTTCATCGCAACTTCGGCAACGCCCGATCTCTTTTCGATGTCTCAGGTTTTTAGGAATGCGTCTCACCGATTTTCCTCCAATGAACGACTCGATCGTGTGGTGCGCCGATTGCTTTGCCGTCATGACACAATCGAAACCCTTTCTGTGTGAGTTGTTCAGCAGCCTGTTCCCAGAGCTCCATAAAGGCATCGGTAGGTGTTAGCCAAGAACCGCCGCCGGGAATCATCCCAGCATCCGAGAACAGGAGTGTTTCAGGCTGAAGTTTGAATTCATGTTCGTGATACATAGATTTACCTCTATTTAGTAAAGTTTTTATTAATTAAGTATAAATATATTGAGTTTTTGTGCAACAATTTTTTTGGAAGGTTGTAATTTGGGGTCGTTTGTGGTACATTATCCAAACCAGTTTGGGTGGCACTACCACGAACAGCGCACGCTGTTCCTGCCACCCTCTCACCGTGGTAGGGGGATAAAAGGCTGGGGCTGGTGGATTCAATTAGTGTAGTGTTATACGAATGCAGCTCATGGATGTTTTGGAGCACAGTGGGAAACTCCAATGTAATAAGTGTCTTAAGGATGGATGGACGCTGCCCAGTGGCATACAGATTAATTGGTATAAAAGAAGTAACAAATCTTATGAAGGGAACTTGATATGAATAGTGAAGACACCATCACGATCAAACTCGTTGACATACTTGAAACCATGCGGGGTACGTGGAATATAGAACCGCAAAATACTCAGACATTTCTCGATAGCAGGAAAAAGCCAGATTTTACTGTCAAAGAGAAAAGTCGAAATCCAATCGTCGCGGAGGTGAAAATAGACAATACTAATAGTCCGGACCTCAGCGGTGAGGATCAAGCGAAAAGACACTTGGGTAGACGACTTGCTTCTTATGAAATCGTGACAACTGCAATGGCTGTTAGGTTCCCTTACCGATTTCGAGACATGTCAAATCGGGATTTGATGGATGAGATTCGCCATGCTAGTGACTTGCACTATGTTTTACTCAGCGGTGAAAGACCTCGGAATGCCCACCGCTTTCCAAATGAGGGTTGGATTCAAGGCAGTGTCACGGATATTGCTACTGCTATTCGTATTGGTGCTATGCCAACTTCCGAGGTGGCAAAAGCTGCCTTTGATTTAGAGTACGGCGTAGACGAAGCTGCTAAGCTGCTGGAAAATGCGATAGAAGAGCGCCCGGAAATTGGACAGCAGATTGAAAGCATTCTTCACCAAGAAAGCTGTTTACAGACATCGCGAATGGCGATGTTGATTATCACCAACGCTTTTGTGTTTCAAAGTTCTCTGGCTCGAAAACCGGGCTTGGAAGATGTACCTGCTTTAGGACAGTTGAATTCCCTTAATCAGCAGTTAAACGTTTCGCACATTTTGGAGGCTTGGAACGCT
>JAKZUG010000327.1:0-5109 GCA_047516705.1 Candidatus Poribacteria bacterium
TTCATAAAACCGATCCCCTTCGAGCAAAACGAAATCCAGTTGGTTCCGAACATTCTCGCTCGGATGAGACCTAAAATGAAATCACCTGATGGTGATAACGCGCTTGGACAGTTGAGCCAAGCGATCGCGACAAGCACACCTTCTCTTATGAAGCTTGCACTATTCAACCTGTGGAAACATACGGATGCTGTTCTGATTTCTCCACAACCAGACGCACCACATCCTGTCCGTCAACTCCGAATTTTTATTAATCACTTTTTGGAGGTAAACCAAATGCTTGATGAAAAATTGCGCGACGACTTGCGCGCCTTCGGCACCACAATCGGACGCACCTTTTGCAAGGATGTCACACTCATTAGTAAACTGTTCAACATCTCCAGCGTCAACGCCTTCCGAGAAGCACTCAATACCGTTACGTTCCGCTTCTACAAGAAATTTAACACCAGTAGTGAACTAAAGGAAGCCATCCCGATAAAGGAGGAGCGTGTTGACAACATTCTAACGAGTCTCACGGAAGTTAACTGCAAAGAAATCGCGGAAACCCTTTCTATCTACGTGAGTCTTTCCGCATACAACACCAAAATTTTTGGCGCGAAATCTAACACGCAAGGAGGACAAAATGACTAATGCTTCAACTTCCCTGAAAGGGGTTGCAATCGTTTGGCTCAGCAAGACAGACTTGAGTAACCTCAACGCCGGTGAAGGCGGCGGCGGTAACGTTACCGAACTAAAGACCTACGATAACGGACGCAAACCTTATGCCTCTGGACAATCGGTACGACACGCGCTACGTGAAGCCATCCAGCGGAATCACCCAGGCGTGTTTCGTTGCGTCCCTGAGGCCCCCTGCACGGAAGTAGATGAGTGCTGGCTTTGTGACTTGTTCGGATTTCTCAATCCGAAATCAGGGCAGGGGTTCGACCGGCGTTGGTCGCCCATTAAAGCGACACCTGCTCTCGGGCAAACCGTCAGCGGTATCGTCACAGATCTCCTTATTCGCATGAGCGACAAAGAAAAAGAGGATACGCAGACTGCCGACCAACGTATCGCTTATGTCCAAATGATGGCGAATATCTATCGCGTCGGGTTATCCCTGGATGTCGCGAATGTTGGTAAGGTAATTACCCCGAAATATGAGGGTAAGGGGAAAAATGCACAATTCGCTGGCTGGGAAACCACGGTGGACATCCAACCTGCAGAAAAGGCAGAACGGGCAGCAGCTGTGTTAGACGCTATCGGCGGTATTGCAGACTTCGCAAAACAGGCACGTAATGCTGTCTCGCTCGCCCCCGACATTTTCATTGCATCTACTCATACCCGTTACTCACATAGAACCTTGCGAGCCTTAGAACTCGACGACGCGGGCAACGTGAACACGGAGACGCTTGAAGTTGTTTTGCAAGATTTGCAAGACGATAACGCGCAACTTTTTTGTGGGTACACACCGGGTGTTTTGAAAAACGACGAGGCATTCAAAACTCTCTTAAGCGAATTTGGAATCGAGGCACCAAATCCACTCCGCGCACTAAAAACACTCACTGCACATGTCCGAGAAGCACTGGTGCAATAAACTAATGCGGACGGACTTCTTGCAGAAGTCCGTCTCTATAATGGAGGATGTTATGGAAAAAATACTGACGTTCGGTCTCATCTCTCCTTTTTGGGCATCCTTTCGGCAACCACAAACCGTTAATGTTCATGTTACTTATCCATTTCCACCGCCAACTACACTTTACGGTATGTTGAATGCAGCGAGAGGGAAACCGCAAGATTGGTGTGAGGATCGAGACGCGTGGCAGCTTTCGATCGTCATAGAGACAAACGGCAAACTCCTTGAAACCTTCAGTAAGATTTTCAAATCCGCGCGGGAGGCAGGCCCCGTATTTGAAAGGACGATATTGATTCGCCAAAAATTGCTAAAAGCCCACTACACTGTCTACTTGAAAGCCGATGACATGTTGCTCATTGAGGCACTGGAAGCACTCAGGGCACCGCATTGGCCCCTCTATCTCGGTGAATCAGACGATCTCGTAGATGTTATCAACCCGAGGATCGTTGAAACACAACTGAGCGAAGTTACATCTGTGCATTCTATTATCCCAGGTTTTGTAGAAGGCTGCCAATTGGTAAACATGCCTAACCACTATACCGAAGCGACAAGGGGGCAATGGCAGATGCAACGGCAAATCTATTCTATACCGCCACAAGGTCAAGCCCTCTCGCTTACCGAATCCCGAATCGCCTACGCAATTGAAGGAAGGAACATCATTTTCAATGAAAATACTCGCTAAACCGAATCAAACTTTGCGCGGACATACGGAGGATTGTTTGGCGGTTTGTGACGCGATTATCGCTCAGCGCCAACATTTTCTACGCCAATTCTGTCTGCGATATAATTGGGATTGGACAGAAGTAAGACAGGCACTCCGCTTTGCTGTGTGGTGTCATGACATTGGGAAAGCCTCAGACGAATGGCAGGCTTATATCCGAGGACGGGGTCGGAGAATTACACACGCACTTCCCTCTTTCGGTATAGGGCTTATAGTAGGACGTGTGCCTCGAGGCTTTGACAGTCGTCCGCGTTACGCTGCACTCTTGGCTGTGCTTGCCCACCACGGACAACTTCATAAAGACATCTTCCGAGAAGAAAATTTTCAGTGGGCAACTGTTACATTGCCTGTTGGCTATATCAACACGCATTTTGACCGTTTCTCCCAACTGGAGCCAAGTTTCGACTTCAAACCTTGGGAAAAAGAATCTATGCAACTCCGATGTGCTTGTCAAGTAGTTGATCATTTGAAAAGGGAGATTAAGGATAAAAGCGATATAAAATTCAAGGCACTTTACGCCCTCATGCTTAACGTGCTGACAGCCGCTGATGGTTACGCAAGCGGCAATGCCCCGGCAGACGGCAACGCTGAAACCCCAAGAGGCGTGAACCTACACCCGCAAGAGCTTGTTCATATTCAAAACCGATTCCCGCTCTACGACAACACACCCCTGAAAACGGTATCTTTTGTTCCAAAGCCGAATGATATGCAAAGCGAAATCGTTAGACACGCATCGGAACGCGTAATTTTGAACGCTGGATGTGGTGAAGGGAAAACCGCCGCCGCACTCCTTTTTGCACAAAAATTGCTAAAGCAAAACCGTATTGACCGAATTATCTTCACATTACCCACCAAATTTACCGCAAACAATCTCAGCAGGGACTTAACCGAAAAGTACGCGATCGCAGAAGAACTCATTGGAATCACACATGGTGACGCTTCTGAATTCCTTCGGCAAAGGCTACATGAAACCGAAAACCAACAGACGGAACAAGAAATCGACGAAGACGAAATTGAAAACCTTGTAATGGCACAAGTTTTTGAAAATGGCATCTACGCGAAACCAATAACTATTTCCACAGTAGATCATCTGATTATGAGTCTCTACCACGGTTATAAATTTGCAGATAGAGCCTTCTCTAATGTTGCCTCCTCATTAGTGGTTTTCGATGAAGTTCATTATTATGAAAAGCATACTATGGGTGCTATTGCCGAAACAATGCGACGGTTAACTGAATTGCAGATTCCACACCTTGTTATGACAGCTACCTTTCCGCATATTGTTCATAAAGAACTGGATGAACTTGTACCAAATCAACCATATAGTTTCCAACGCGCCCCAGCAGTTATCCAAGGAACTTCAAAACCCAAAACTCCATTTGAAATTGAGAGGTTAACGGATACCTTCGTTGATGAAAACGATAACTCCTTTTCACATGAGCTGCTGGAGCTTGTTAGACGAAACGTTGATCGAAAACAGATCATTTTTGTCAACCAAGTTGAACGTGCCAAGTACATTTATCAGAGCTTAAAAAAATCGGATATTACCGAAAATGTAATCTGTTATCATTCGGGTTTCATTAGTAAACACCGAAACGAAAAAGAAAAAATTATACGTGCCCTTTTCAAGTCTCCGAAAGACCGAAAGCCAGAGGAAGTTAAGGCATTAGAACGCCGTGATTTTCACAATACTGACCCCTGCATACTTGTGTCTACTCAAGTCAGCGAACTTAGCTTAGACATTAGCGCGGATGTCATGTACTCAGAGATCGCACCTATTGATTCAATTGTCCAGCGAGGAGGCAGACTCCACCGAAAAGGAGAGATTCCACATCGTGATGGTGATGTTTATCGAATGTACATTGCTCCACCTTACGAGAACGACAGAGCCTGTCTACCTTACGAACGAGAGATTTTACAACGTTCATGGGAAGTCCTTGGACAGTTTTATACTTTTCAAAATGCGTGTGATTGGGTGAATGTTGTATACACAGAAAGTTCTTTGCTTATGCACTTCGAACTTGCAATAGCTATTGACACAGATATAGTATTTGGCAAAAAACCACAAGATAATTATGGTGAAGATGTTGAGGAAGAGGGGCGTGTGGTTATCCGAAAGAAGAATTACCAAACTTATGATGTTGTTCCTTACAAATTTGTTGAAATGGTTGAAGAGGATTATCGAAATTACAAGGCACACTACCTCAGCGTTTCAGAGTGGATTTTTCGCAGTGCCTTCCGGCAAAATAAGATTTCACAAGGAAAAGCAACTCAAAAATTGAAGAACCGACAAGGAAAAACACGAGAAATACTGATTCCCTTTAAAACAATTCAAGCCGATTACACCTTTGATGTTGGACTTGAACTTGACAAATAGGCTATCCGAAACGCATTGAAAAGTAATCACCGAAATCCTTGACGATGAGACACATCCAAGCCCAAGAAACTTGACGCATTCATTAAGTTTGACAGCACCCTCATAAGGAGAAAAATAGCAACCGAACGTATGTTAGGTTTAGGGACATTTATCGTAAATCCAAGAAATGTACTCAACTCTGGACAATTTTAAGAGTGCCTGTCGGGTTTATTATGGGAGTTTTCATAAAGCCTTTTAATCGAACCAGTATGGAATCGAAACACAATCAGTTTCCTCCATGAACCCGGTGAACGCCGTTTCTCGCTAAGTCTGGATCTCGCCGAAATTTTCAAACCCCTTATCATTGACCGCATCATCTTCCGATTATTCAACCGACGGCAACTCGACGAGGCAAAGCATTTT
>JAKZUG010000328.1:0-2746 GCA_047516705.1 Candidatus Poribacteria bacterium
GGAGTATTCATCCTTGTATCCCTTGTCAAGGGGAACCCGGGGTGTTTATCCCTTGAGATGTGATAGAGATGCTTCTGTATTTTTCACAGAAATTGAGTTGACACTCATAAAACCCGCTATTTTTTTGGCGAAGGTATTGAACACCACTGATAAATCTTACTGAATTAGTAGAACTCAGTCTTAACAATAATCAGATCGTAGATGTAACCACATTAGAAAATCTGTCAAATCTTGTGGCAGTCTGGCTTCAAGGCAACACTATTCGAGACGTGAGTCCATTACTGAACTTACCTGTCCTAAGGTATCTCGATATCGAAGGAATTTTGGTAGAAGATATTACACCATTCCTTGATTTGAATCTAATAGAATTCAGATACGATGTCCTGTGTGAGTATGTTGAATTCCCTAAAGTCCCGCTTGAAAAAAGACTATCCGAGCGGACATACCCCTCTGTTTTTCAATCTGGAAGTCCAATTTGGATTGAAGGAATAGGGCATTGGGAACGCCTAACGGACCCTGAATTGGTGCCGTTCCATGATCTCCTTTTTGCTGGATCTATCCATTACGGAGATACAAGTAGATTAGAATTTTACAGGAATACTCTGGGAGCCGATATAATATTGCGTGAAGACGTACCGCAGGAGTTTCACGCGTATTATCATGCGCGTAACCCCAATTTTGTGTCTTTATACTTCTGGGAATTTCCTACCTCGGTTCCAGGTGATCTCTTTCCAGATGATGAACCGAAGTATTGGATGACAACTCGTGATGGAAATCGGATCCCATCTGGTTACAGCGGAAGCAATTTGTATCTTAATATAGTTGATCCTGAAGTTCAAGAGATTCTAATAAGACAAGCGGTCGCTATAGCATCCTGCGGTCTTTTTGATGGTTTCATGGTAGATAACTTCGGCGGAGGTCCGGGTCGTATCGTATCAATAGACGATCGTGAGAGCCTCAAAGCATCTTCCGAAGAAATTGAGGCAGCCATTATACACATTTTTAGTGAAATCCGGGCCCGTGTGCCGGACGATTTCATAATTTTAGTCAACGCGGGTGTCTCAAAAATGGAAAGTCTTTCAGAACTCATAAACGGAGCTTATTTAGAGTTTGTCAGAGAGCCTGGCAGATACTATAATTATGAGGACCTTTCCATTCTGGAAAATGCACTGCTATGGAACGAAGCAAACTTACGGCATCCGCAAGTCAATGGTGTAGAGGGCTTCGGGCTCGAAACCGAGCATCAAACAGTCCAAACAATCAAAAATGGATGCGTGTTTTCACTACATTAACGCTCACCCACTCCGATGGCTATGTGGTTTATAATACAGGCGAGGCTGATGTTGAGGGGTCCGACCACGGACACGCCTGGTATGATTTTTGGGATGCCGATCTCGGTCAAACTGTTGGGGCAAAGGCGCAACTCTATGAAGATCAAGAAGGTTTATTCATCCGTGAGTTCACCAACGGCTGGGCGGTCTACAACCGCAGTGGCACAAGGAACAGCAGATCCAACTCCCAGAGAGCACAACAGGCGTTTCAAGTGGTGTCAAAGCCGACTCGTACACCCTCGCAGATTTAGACGGCGAGATCTACTTGAAAAGCACTGGCAAGGTTGCTGACCTCAACAATGATGGTATCGTCAATATCTTAGATTTAGTCATTGTCGCAAACGCTTTCGGTAAAACAGCACCTGATCTCAACGGCGACGGAACCGTCAACATCCTCGATCTTGTGATTGTTGCGAATGCGTTTAGTGGCTAACACAAATGGCAAATGTATTTGTTCAGTGTGGTCTACGTGGCAGGCTTGAGTATGATACCTAACTTTTGAAAATTGGCATCATCCATTCAGGCAATAAATTTTCGGTAACACCTGAACTCTTTGAAGTTAATGAACATTACCACGTTGTTGGGGTAGGCATGGATCCTGCTATTGAAAAATAACGGAAATATGCCAATAATCCGCTTGTTCATTTATTCTGGAGAAGCGTCAAGTAACGGAGAGGAGATATAGATGGAATCCGTTATTTCTTATATTCCTGTTGTTTTTTATGCGGTGGTTCTGTTTTACCTCATTTCTTTGATTGCTTTCGTTTTTTATCAGGTGATTATGGGACTTTTCTCGTCAACGAAATGCCCAACTGTGCAAAAGCGATAAGAACAAAGGCTATCAGGTGTCCACGCTGTGGGAGTTTCCTGACGGAGGAAGAGCCTCAAGAAGAAATGAATGCTGAACTTTATGCTCGCGTCAAAGCTTTCGTAGTAGAACAGTGGTTGACATCGGCGGAAAACTCAATCCAGACGCGCTATTGGCGGACGACTTAGGGATAGCCGGTGACGATGGTGATGAACTGCTTGAGGCGTTTTGTGAAGAATTCGAGATCCAAAATATGAGTGAGATTGACCCCTACGAATATTTCGGTCCAGAGGGGGTTGACCCACTTGAAATACTTTTGTTCTTTTATTACTTGATATTTGACAGAGAAAAACTCAACAAATCTTGTACGCCGCTTACCTTGCGAGATTTAGTAAAATCGGCTGAAGCAAAAAGGTGGATACCGCCAGAGACACGGTGAAATTGACAGCCTCAGTCCCAGACCCAGTAGGCGCGGTTTGATGAAGTTTAATTATTTAAATCGGTAATCCCGATTTTCCCCGGGCCCGGTAGGTGCGGTTTTGCGGTGTACCATAAGTGTCAATTTAGCGGTTTTTGATAGCGTTTTAGCAACTGTAGATATAAACAT
>JAKZUG010000329.1:0-2581 GCA_047516705.1 Candidatus Poribacteria bacterium
TAGGAGATCAGTTACGCGATGATGTGGCGAGCCGCGCAAATAAACGGTGTGAGTACTGCCAATATCCACAGGAATTTTACGATTCCGCCTTGGATATCGAGCATATTGTGCCAAGATGGGCAGATGGACCGACTGAACTCAAGAATTTGGCACTCGCTTGTTCACACTGCAACTTGCACAAAGGCACGCGCCAAAAAAGGGACTGATCCGCAGACGGGAACAGATGTTAGGCTTTTCAACCCCAGAATCGACAACTGGACGGTTCACTTCCTTTTAAATCGTGAAACCGGTGAAATTCAAGGTCAGACCCCCATAGGTCGGGCAACGGTAACAGTACTTCAGATGAATGCTGAACAACTGATCGGAGCACGTCGGCTTCTTATAGGAATTGGGGTTTATAAAGATTACATAAACACTGCCGACTCATGAGCGTCAATTCTTGAATAACCTCCGGCAACTCCGGAGGTTTTCGCACTTCATCCAATAAAAAATGAAACTTGATAGAAACCAAGAAAAAGCCGTGAACCACGTTACGGGACGGGCAATCGTCATCGCCGGACCCGGCAGCGGTAAAACCACCGTCGTAACGGCACGAATCCTGAACCTCATCCAGACCCATAACATCCCACCTTCACGTATCCTTGCCATCGCCTTTAACAGAAAAGCAGTCGAAGAGATGGAGACCCGAACCGGACGTGGACTCACGTCATCCGAGGCTGAAACCTCTGAAAAACCTGTTATCCGTACACTCCACGCCTTCGGCAAAGACATTATCACCGAAAACTATAAACGCGCGGGATTTAACCAAATCCCTGAGATATGGTCGGGACAGATTGATCAAATCATCGCAGATGAACAGAGACAAATTGAACGCGATGCCGCCACAACCGAAGTCGCCATCTATAAAATCGAGAATAAAAAGACCGGTAAGTGCTACATTGGGCAGACTACAAACCCAGATCGGCGTAAAAAAGAACACTTCAACCATTCATCAAACGACAGACTCCGACAAGCGATCCGACATGAAGGAGAGACACAATTCAGTTTTGAGGTGATAGAATGGGTCAAAGGACGAGAGGCAAATGATCGTGAAGCACACTGGATTGCGTACTACAGAGACCGAGCCAATGTGTTTAACCGTGCCGATCCGTTACGCGTGCGGTATAGCAACCAACTGATCCTTGAGATGTTTTGCCAGCATTTCGATATTCTCTACAAAGAAAATTTCGACACACATCCGGATTTCGAGAATCTCCGCGACCGTTTCAACGACATAAAAGAGACGGTCATGCGAGCGAAACGTCAGGTCACCACAGGACTGTTCGATCCAACCACGCTTGACGACCCTGTGGCGCGAGCATTTGCCATAAAATATGAATCCCTCAAAACCGAAGCAAACGCTGTCGATTTCGAGGACATGATTATCCACGCTGCGAACTTACTTGAAACCTGCCCAGACCTCCGCCAAACCTATCGCGATAGATACCCGTACGTACTTGTTGACGAGTTCCAAGATATTGCACCTGCCGACTTCCGACTGATCAAACTCTTATCCGAAAACCTCTTTGCTGTTGGTGACGACGATCAGGCGATCTACGGATTCCGAGGTGGCAACTCAGAGATTATGCTGGAATTCACTGACGAGAAGGACGTAACAAAATATGAGATCACACGCAATTATCGCTCTACGTCAACTATCGTCGAACATGCCAGAGCCTTGATTGAACGAAACACACCACGAATCCGCAAAGACCTCCGCGCCCACAACCCAATGCAACAGCACATAAAGATCATTGGGACGACACCTGAAACCGTTGCATCCACTCTGTTGCGCGAATTGGAATTGCCACAAGAAACCGCTGTCTTAGCGCGCACCAACTACGAAACCGAACAGATTCAACGGATGCTTGCCAACCACCCAGCGGCACCAGAGGTAACAACAATTCACAAAGCAAAGGGACGGGAGTGGGAAAAGGTTATCCTCATCCATAATACACTGGAGCGACGTTTCCCTCGTCGCGATAGCACACTGACAGAGGAACGTCGTGTTTTCTATGTCGCGATGACGCGCGCCAAAACAGAACTCGTCGTCCTCGGTGGCAGGTGTCCGTTCGTGCCAGAGTTCGAGAAAATCCGCAAAAATCTCGGCTACTATCTCCGCCAGTTAGTATATTGGCGATCGAGAAGGAAATCCAAAAAAGACGGAGATGTAAAATAGGAATTGTGCTATAATAGTCGCTAATATTTCGTTTTTCATTGTCTATCCAGTCAAACACCTACACTTTACTTACGTATCTCACGAGATTGCTTACATAAAAATGAAGTTAGACCCCGATCAGCAAAAAGCTGTTGAACACTTTGAAGGACCTGCGCTCGTTGTCGCTGGTCCCGGTAGCGGAAAAACTACGGTTATCAAAGAACGAATTCTGAATTTGATCCAAAAGCATAATGTGGATCCGGAACACATTCTTGCCATTGCTTTTACCAATGCTGCGGCTGACGAAATGGGAAAGAGGTTTTCGAGTGAACCTGATTTAAAGGACAACAAACCTAAAATCTGCACCCTTCATGTCTTTGGCAA
>JAKZUG010000330.1:0-7430 GCA_047516705.1 Candidatus Poribacteria bacterium
GGCAGCAAGGAGCATTACACCCCGATGGAATATCTTAAAGCCGGTTATGCAGGCGTGAGTATTAATTACCGCCTGAGCCAGCACGCTACCTTTCCGGCGCAAATCGAAGATGTAAAAGCCGCGGTGCGTTGGCTTCGGGCGAATGCGGAAACCTATCGTTTGGATCCAAACCAGTTTGCAGCATGGGGTTCGTCCGCGGGTGGACATCTTGTTGCCATGCTCGGCACAGCAGGAGATGTAGAAGCGTTTGAGGTGGGTGAAAACCTTGGCGTATCGAGTCGAGTACAAGCCGTCGTCGATTACTTCGGTCCCACGGACTTCCTTCAGATGGACACGCAACGTCTTCCAGATGGACTGGTACACGACGCACCGGACTCGCCTGAATCTCAATTGGTAGGTGGACCTATTCAGGAACACAAAGACCGTGTAGCAAAAGCGAATCCGATTACCTACGTGTCCAAAGACGATCCACCTTTTCTAATTATTCACGGAGATCAAGACAAGCTTGTGCCTTATCAGCAGAGCGTTTTATTGAATAAGGCATTGGAGGAAGTGGGTGTGTCGGTTACGTTTTACAAGGTGGAGGGAGGCGGTCACGGTTGGTTCAGGGATTCAAAGGTACCAGAATTGACAAAAGCATTCCTTGAGAAGCACTTAAAATCGGCTACACCGCGGTAGATCCGCTTCTCAACCGCGGTTACTTCAATGTAACTTGCGGATCGTCCTTATATGCCGAATCTATTTGAACCAGACACTCTAAGATCAGGCAGAACAACCCGAACAGAGACTAACGTTTCACAGCGACCGAAACTCCATCGCGGAGTGGAATAATCGTCGTGAATACGTCAGGCGAACTATAGAGGAACCGTGTCAACTCTCTGACACCGATTGTAGCAGCGTGGAACCACTGCTCCCGTTCATCAAGTCCTTCTGGACTGCTCCCAGGTTCCTGTGTGACGACGCGCCCACCCCAGATCATATTGTCCGTGATAAACAACCCGCCACTTCTGAGCCGTGGAATCGCCTTCTGAAACGCTTCGGGATATCCGTCTTTGTCGATGTCGTTGTAAATGATGTCAAAGTCGCCTTCGGTTTCGTCGATGATTTCGAGGGCATTGCCGACACGATAGTCGATGCGGTCTGCGATACCACCGCGAGCGAGATACCCCGCTGCGCGATCTGCATTCTCCTGCGAACCGTCGGTACAGATGATAGAGGCTTCCGGTTTTTGCAGTGCTTTCGCCATCCAATACGCTGAATAGCCAAAGCCTGAGCCCATCTCAAAAATCCGTGTCGGATTCGTCAACAATACCAATTGATGTAAGACCCGCCCAACGAGCGGTCCTACAATCGGAAATCGGTTTGCGCGTGCATGTGCTTCCATCTCCGTGAGTACTTCATCGCGTTCAGGGATAATGTCGAGTAGATAATCGTCAATCGACGGGTGAAGGATATCCAAACGTTGCATAAATCGCTCCTATTTTGTCTAATGGTGAATCGGCGCGCTTGCAAAGAGCACCTACCGAGTTAGCGGGCGCGTTCCTCTCTTTTCCAGCGTTCGAGTGGGTGTTCGCGTGGCGTTAGCGGCATATATACACGTGCCTCCTGCCGATGCGATTCCCATGTCGCGTGAATCATCTCAAGGCAATCCCGACCGTCCCTACCACTCGCAAACGGATCACGGTCCTCCTCAATTGCTTCAATCAGGTCGCGTAGCATGAGGCGTTGCAATAGCAACCGTATAGATGCTTTATCTCGTGGGTTACCTTGCTCGTCGAGGTCTTCGGAGGATAGATGCACGGGTTCCCACGCTTCTGCGGGTGTCTTATATTGTCCTTTGTGGATGAACATCGTTGTGCCGACGCTCTCTCGGATAGCGATCCTGCCTTCGGTACCGATAATGTCAATACCGTAGGCGTTATCGTTGGTCTGTGGTTGCGCAAGGAACTGCACATCGGCGTGGATGCCGTTCTTAAAACGAAAGGAAGCGTGTCCACGTTCGCCAAGCACAAGTCCAGCATCGCGATCATGTGGGTGAACCTCTTGGGTATGTTTGATGTCATCAACGGTTGATTGCCGTCCATCCATCTGAACGAGATGTGCGTGTGTCCACTCGACATCACCGCCGAAGAGCCGTAACCAATCGTAGAGATGCGTGCCCATCTCCATCAGTGAATTGCCCACCTTGCGTCCGCCTTTGTCGGTTGCCTGCAGCAATACTACGTCCCCAATTTCGCCTTTTTCAATCAGCGAAAGAACGTGACGATTGTAAGGACTGGCGCGTTTGATGTGGTTAATGGCAAACTTGACGTGATACTGGTCGCAGGTTTCAACCATTTCATCGGCTTCAATCAGGTTTAGAGCAGTAGGCTTTTCACAAAAGACGTGGATGCCACGCTGTGCCGCCGCGATCGTTGGTGAATGATGCATCGGTGCTTGCGTCGGGATGATGACAACGTCGGGTTGTTGTTCATCAAGCATCTTTTCGTAGTCATCATAGATGGCTTTGACACCGAACCGTTCTCCCCATGCTTTTGCCCGCTTTGGGTCAATTTCTGCCCCGGCGACGAGTTCACAGTTTGCCTCTAACTGTGCTGCCTCAGCGTGATGTCCGCCCATGCCGCCTAAGCCGATAATCGCAATACGATAGTTGTTCATGCGTATCTCCGAAGTTTGCCAAAAGGGTTTGTTGGTTTACGATTATCATAGCAACATTAAAGTCAGAGTGCAACAAAAAAATAGGTGAGTTTGAAACCGCACTTAGATGATTTTGCTTGTTTTCAAACACCACACATAGTATCATAATGATACATATATTCTATATCAGAAATCAGAGCGGTGCAAAAGAGTGACGAAATACTGACTTCTTTCAACCGCCAGATTGAATGGTTCGCTGACTGAGCACGCGGTAGTGAGTTAACAGCGTGCCATTGCCTTTACGCTTCTTGATAGTTGCTTGAAAGACAAGGAGAACCACAGCGGATTGTTGGAAAGAAATCGTTGCCCGATTCGTAAGTGATACCAAATCTGAAAAATAAATTCGCATTTAAGAGATCTTGAAACTCATGCGGAGCCGGATGTAAGAGGCGCAATAAATTGCGCGACTACAAACCGGTTTCTTGTTAATGAAAAGCGGTTATTCAGAAATGGTATGAGTAGTAAACGAAGTTCCGTTGCTTCCGATTGGTGGATCGGATTGACTTTCACTTGCTCTCGTAGATCAATACTGCTGAGTCTATTGGGGCCCACTCTTCTATCCTCTACTTTCTAATCCGAAAAATAAATAAGGCTGTTTATGCCTACACTACCAGAACTGCTTTCACAAAGTAAATCGGATATTGAGGAAATTTCAAAGTATTTCAATGAATTACTCGCTGAGGCTATCCAGAGAGTTAACGCGAATTTTAGTCCTCAACGCTTATCCAAGCGTACCCGTCAGGTAGAACCTCTGCCAACGGATAAGCGTCAATTGTCTAGCTATCGAACTCGGATTGGGACAATGCTTGAGTACGCTCTCAGCACCGAAATGAATACTATCATCAAAGAGAGGTACGATGATAAGTATTTATTAACTTTTGCTACCGCACATGAATATCCTGACTTCTACTTCCGCGATGACACGCTAACTTTGCTGCTTAGAATTGAGATGAAAGCTGTTGATGCTGAATCAGATGAGCAAGCTGCACGCTTCAGTACACCAAAGATATGCTTTTATTAATCGGTTGGAAATGGAGGAACTTAGAGCAAGATGGAGAAATTATCGGCGAATTCCCTTACATTTTTGCTGGTGTAATTTTATCAGCGGGTGAAATAGCTAAAGAGCGCGATGTACGATTAGAAATAACAAAGGGAAAGATTGAAGGAGGAAAAGTCCTCGTCTACAGCGAGAAGAAAAAGGAATTTGTGCCTGACCCGGGTAACTATGGAAAATTTTGGCGTATTATTCATCACACCAGACTAAATGCCGAAGACCTAAGTGATACAATACGCCAGTTCAAGCACTTCCTCGAAGAAGTTGATGAACATTCGCCTAGAAATCGTTTAGGTAATAAAGGTGATGAAAATTAGGCACGAATTCTCCGAGAGTTCTACCTGGTTTTCTCCTGTATAGGGCAAAGTTTATCGCTTGCATGATTATACGCTGCTTCTAAGGCTTCCTTTCCTTCTCGTAATGCGGTTTCGCTCCGAGTTCGACACTCAAGATGATGCTTCCAAGCCATTGTGTACGCGGCAACAATTTCGCGCTGTACGGATAGCGGGGGCAATGGAATTCTTAATCCGAGTATCGCAGATTGGTTAACTCTCGGGCATCCGCTGCCTGTAATTTGATAGACCAGTTGCCCAAATACAATATCACTACGAAGTATGAATGATAGATACTCCCTATCGACTTGGTATTGCTGCAGTGATTTTCTTTTGGATGCTATATCTTTTAGTAGGGGGTCATCGAAAGCGTCTTCTAATGTACGAAAAACAAGACACTCCGATGACACATAACCGTCATCTTCATCGTCCCGAATTAAAACACATTTACGGAGTTCTGGGCGTAGTTTTGAAAAAAGAATGTCTCGGGGATGAAAACGGCGAACCCCACTCTTAAGTTGGCGGCCAAGAACATTGGATACACTATATTCGCCCGTTGCCGCAACGATATTTGCTAATCCTACATATTGCCAAATCTCATCAGGATCCAGTGTTGAGGGTATTACCATTCTATTACGTACAACAATCAGTTCTGCAAGTTTAGGAGTTGGATAGATTGAACGATTTAAAGTGCTTTCGGCGGTTGTACGAGACGGATGGTGAAATTGAACGTCAAGTCGTACCCCAACACCGTCTGTAAATCTTTCAGGAGGACATACAAATATTTTTGGTGATAAGTGTGTTATCGCTTGATCGCCGCTTATAGTGTAGGTTGCCAAGCATTGACAACGTCTGGTAATTCACTCAAGAGCTCGCGGGGGCCATCTTTATCTCGTTGTCCAATATAAAGTGGATCGCCGTTTTGTTTTCGTCCTATTTGTTCCACATTTGCCATAAAAACGTGGGATTGCGCTTCTTGATTATCGTTCTTTTTCCGTAAGAAAAGTATCGATGTTTTCGAGCTTGAATACGGCATGAACGTAACATCGGGCAAGCTAATCACTGCCTCTACAATACAATGTTGGAAAACAAATCTTCGTACATCTTCGTTTGATGCCCCATTTAATACGCTGTCTTCAATAATAATTCCCAAACGTCCACCGGGTTTCAACCAACGCATGCACCGCTCGATAAAGAGAATTCCTCTACGTCGAGAAGATTTCCCAACACCCAATTGATATCTGGAGATATCTGCTTTATCTGAGAGATCACTGCCGAATGGTGGATTTGTCAAAATAATGTTTAACCCATTCGGCTTAACGAGATGGTTTAGATTGTCCGAAAAACCAAGAGAACCGTTGCTATCCAAGTGATGAATGTTACCGTGTCCATCACCGTGCATAATAAGATTCATTTGTGCAATCCATGCCATTCGTCTGTCAATCTCTAAACCGATAATATGGTTCGATAGATATTGAGCAATTCGGTTTACAGAAAATTCCTCGTCTCCTTGTGAGAATAAAAGATGTCCAATGTGCTTTGAGGCTTCTATTAGAAAACCACCACTGCCACAGGCAGGGTCACACAAAGTTTGACCCAATTGAGGATTAATGAACTGCACCATAAACTCCACAACTTGTCGTGGTGTAAAAAACTGTTGATTATCTGATTTTTCAAATGTATTCCGAACTAACTCTTCATATACTGTCCCTTTTATATCTGCGGGGATATCGCTCAGATTGACCGGATGTAGAAGTTCAACGATTCGGACAACTGCTTTCTTATCCGTACTTAGTTTACGCTGAGAATCTGTAAAGACATTGGGTAAAAGACTTATAGCCTTTTCATAAAGCGTCGCGATTCTTTGGTAGGTTGTATTTAGAGGCGCGTCAGCTGAAAAGTAGAACTGACTCGTGTAGTTATCCTTGGCTCTGCGTTGTCGTTCGTCATAGAGTTTGCAGTATAGTATCTTTGACATTTCTTCAAAACGTTCGAGCAAACCACCTCCCATTGAATCACGAAAAGCTTTGCTCATTTGCCGGACTAACAATCTGAGTGACCGAGTGTCTTGTTTTGACTCTGATTGGGAGAATAAATCTGGAAATAAAAAGGTTTGGACATCGGTTTGATTAGAAAGAACATCCAATCTATACACCTGATCGTTTTCACCTCTATCGCGCAAGATTTTCGTGACATCTTCAACAGTGTATAATCGGTAGCCGTTTACGGGGTTGCGATGAGCAACAAGTTTTTTCGATTTATCCCAATTGCGAAGGGTTGTTGGGGTTACACCTAATAATTCAGCGGCATCCTTAATTGTAAGATACTCGGGTTTGGTGTTCATAGTGGAATCTCCTGTTAATGTTTTATAATGATTAATCATTATAAAACATTACAACAAATAATCTCTCTGATTGCAACTTAAAAGCTGCTTCAGCGCGTGTAAATGTTTGTCAAAAGTAACAGAGTTAGAGTTGCTATAAACAGGTTTTCATCCTTACCAGTCTCAAGACAGCGCGCACCTGATGTATCTATATTTCTCAAAAATTTGGGTTAAGAGTCCTAAAGCTGTAGGTATCCTTAGAATAAAAGAAAGGATTAGTTATAACGGTATCCAAGCAAATTTGAACCACTGAAGATCAAAATCTAACTCTAAGGTGAACCTTATGAGCGAACTAACCACTAATCTGATGGATAGGGAATAAGACAGATGACAAAAGAACGAATTCGGATTTTAGTTGATACTTCACGCGATACCGGCTGGTCAGAGGGATTGGTAAAGCTTGAGCCGGACAGCATCTATCAAACAACCGATAACCTGGATTATCTCAGTGAAGCGGTGCTAAAAAATTACGATGTACTGACGATTTGCAGCGGCACATCGCTAAAATACACCGATGCAGAACTCCAATTGATCCGCGAGTTTGTAGAAAAGGGTGGTGGACTGCTTTTAGCCACCAGCACAAGCCGGTTCGAGCGAGATGTCCGTGAACCGATCTCGGAATTAGGGGTTAATCACGTCGCATCTCTTTTCGGTGCGCGGTTTCTTCCGTTACCAGAAGGACAAGGAGAAATAGATACCGACGCGAATCCGTTGTGCGGCTATACAAAGAAAAATCTGCGTTTCACTGACTACGAGGTTACTGATGAACTGGAAATCGATGACCTGGGTCTCACGTACTGCGGTATTCTGGACATCCCCGCGGATGGGAACGTTTTCCTTGAACACAAAGAGACGGCGGAACCCGTTGGGGCGTGTCTCCACTTTGGATCAGGACGAGTCCTGTTGATCAATACGCAACTCTTTCAAAAGGAGAATCACCCTCTATCTGGGCGATTCATTGATT
>JAKZUG010000331.1:0-15604 GCA_047516705.1 Candidatus Poribacteria bacterium
CATTAACAACGGTCGGTTATGGCGATGTCTATCCAATTACAGCCGGTGGACGACTTCTTAGTCTCCTTGTCGGCGTTACTGGCTATCTTATTGGCATAGCATTTTTCGTTGCGATTGTGTCTGGATCACTAACTTTGATTAAAAAGTTCGCATCGTTTTGACGAAAACACAGATGGGGCAACCAAAAGGTTAAACATACGAGGAAAACGTGGAAAATAAAATAGAGATTTCCGACCTACAGGTCCATTACGGAGACAAGTCTGCACTGAACGGAATTTCCTTTGATGTTCATCCAAACGAGATTCTCGGTATTATCGGTCCAGCGCAGTCCGGTAAAACGACGCTCCTAAAAGTCATCAACAGAACCTTGGAATTCACGCAGGAGGCAACGGTGCAAGGCTCTGTCAAACTTGATGGCGTAGACATCAACACGATTGGCGATGTATACGGATTACGCCGGCGTATCGGCATGGTACTACCGTTACCAGTAGGGCTACCGCTTTCCATCTACGATAATGTTGCCTTTGCCCCACGGACAGCCGGGCTTCGCACAAAATGGGAGTTAGACGAAATCGTTGAACGCTGCCTACAGCAAGCGGCACTATGGGATGAAGTGAAAGACCGTTTGAACACCCTCGGCACCAAATTGTCGGGTGGACAACAACAACGCCTGACAATCGCGCGCGCGCTTTCACATCAACCGGAGATTCTCTGTCTTGACGAATTTTCTATTGCCATTGATCCTGTTACAACGATGCGTATTGAAGAGGTACTTAAAACGCTACAGAGAGAAATGACCATCTTACTCGTCACGAATTTGGTGCAACAGGCAAAACGGTTAGCAAACCGCACTGCCTTTTTTCTAAACGGCGATCTTATTGAGATTGACACAACAGATATAATTTTTTCCGACAACCCTGCAAACCAAGCCACTTATGATTATGTCAATGGCACCTTTGGATAAATCATTTGGAAAACCGAGCAGCTACGGTGCCGAGGAGCACCTTGGTAACTAATTGCAATATGGAATCGCAAACTACTCCCATAAATCATAGCATTGAAACCGAAAATCTCAGCCTTTGGTATGGCGATTTTCAGGCACTCATTGATGTCAACGTGAAAATACCGGACAGTCAGATAACGTCCCTTATCGGTCCTTCTGGGTGTGGAAAATCAACGTTACTTCGCTGTTTCAACCGCGTCAATGAACGCTACGGCAACGTTACCACAAAGGGAAAGGTTGAGGTATTGGGAAAGAACATCTATGATCCAGATGTCTCCTTGCCGGAACTCCGAAAAGCCGTTGGGATGGTGTTCCAGAGACCGAATCCGTTGCCTATTTCGGTTTATGAAAATATCTTGTTCGGGTTACGGATTCACTCGCCGATGCGGAGTATCACGCGAACAGAATCAGATCAAATTGTCGAAGAAGCACTCAAATCCGTTTTCCTTTGGGACGATCTGAAAGACAGATTGAAGGCACGGGCGACATCGCTCCAGCTTGAACAGCAACAAAAACTCTGTATCGCGCGTCTGTTGCCACTTAAACCCAAACTTATTCTGATGGATGAACCCTGCTCCGCCTTAGATGCAAAAGGCACGCTTGCCGTTGAAGAACTGATGGACATCCTCACCGGAACCTATACATTTTTAATTGTGACACATAACATGGCACAAGCACGGCGAGTCAGTAAAGAGTGTATCTTCATGTTCCTCGGAGAACTCATTGAACACAGAGAGACGCAAGCACTATTTGAAACACCAGAACACGAAAAAACGGCTGATTATGTGCAGATGCGGTATGGTTAGGAGAAACCTGTAAGTCACTTCATTGAATGCACGATATAAGCAACGGTTCCAGCGAAATTAGCAATATTGTTCGCCTTACTTGATCGGCAGAATGAATCTTTACAAGAAACCTTTACACTATGAATTCCATGACTACTCGTGCGGAACGGAAACAGATACTCCTTTTGCAGAGCATCGCTTTCATTACACTCGGAGTCGGTTCCATTCCGATATGGAATATGCTCAAAAAAGCGCATGCCGACAATTTGCAAGCAGCGTCAGCAGCGACGCTACCCGATGTGCTGTCTTCCGTGCTTAACGATCTCTATTTTGTTCTCTTGATTAGTTTCATGGCAATTCTCTTTGGAGTAGCATCTGCATTCTACTTAGAAGAGTGGCTTCCAAAAACTAACTGGATTCGGCGTCTGATAGAAAGGCTAATCGCTATTCTGACTGGCATCCCTTCACTTCTGTACGGGATCCTGGCAGTCGGTATTTTCTTTAGTTACGCTGGTGCTCTCAAGGCGATAGGAGTCCTTCCCGGACCTCAGAATACAGAGACATCTGCGTTAGAGGCAATACCTTTTCAGCGTAATACTACGCTGTTTTATGCTGAAGCACTAACATTCGTCCTGATGGTAATGCCAGTAACAATCAAGACGACGCAAGAAGCACTTCGTTCGGTTGGAACCTCAATCCGTGAAGCGGCTTATGCACTGGGAGCAAGCAAGTGGCAAGTACTCATGCGACAGGTTATGCCACTCGCCTTCACCCGTATACTGGCTGGCGGATGCCGCGCAATGTCTCGTGCTTTTGCCGCGGCGGCGTTACTCATCGGTATTTATACATGGTACTACACAACTGAATCCGGAGGAATCCCCGGTAGGTTCATACTATTTTTAAGTGGCGCACTGTTTTTGAGCGTTTTCTCCAGCACCCTTATAGAGATGTATCGTACCTCTTCGGCGCAACACAGATAACATTCCCAGATTAACGGAGGCGCGAATTCCAACACCGATCGCGATCCTAAAGATGCCGACTGAAAAAATTAAACCTATCTTGAGTATTCGTAATCTAAATATCTGGTATGATGATAAGCAGATTCTGAACTCTCTCTCTTTTGAGGTCCAACAGAAACAGGTGACTGCGTTTATAGGACCGGCGAACTGTGGGAAAAGCACGCTTGTACGATGCATCAATCGATTAAATGACTTTACGCCGAATTTCAGATCCACTGGCGAAATACTTTTTAAAGACAGCCACTTGGACGCTTCAACAGATACCACTGCGCTTCGGAAACAGATCGGAATGGTGTTCCGAAAACCGACACTGTTCCGGTGCTCTATTTATGAGAATGTAGCTTATGGGGTTCGGATTTCGGGTGTAAACCAATCCGTACACCTTGATACCATCGTTGAGAAAAACCTCCGAAAAACAGGACTCTGGGGGGATGTTGAGAACATTTTGGACGAAACACCAGAACAACTCTCTACAGGACAGCAGCAGCTGCTCTGTATCGCGCGTGCCTTAGCAGTTGACCCCGAAGTTTTGATATTTGACGAACCGTGTGGGGAACTTGACCCGATAGAAACCGTTAAGATCGAAACACTCGTGCGAGATCTGAAAGACAATTGCACACTCATCTTTGCTACGAACAAAAGAAGACAAGCCGCTCGTGTCTCTGATATGGCAGGCTTTCTTTACTGCGGCGAGTTAATCGAATTTGGAGCGACGGAAAAGATTTTTACAAACCCACAGGACAATAGAACTGAGCAGTATGTAACAGGCAGACTCGGTTAACCGAAACCTCAAGTCGCCTCGGAAGAAGATATGTTACAAGCAGAAATCAGAACGCTTCAGCACAAACTCTTAGAAATGGCGGGACTTGCCGAACAGATGTTACGCCAAGCGATTGAATCCGTCTTAACACGAGATGAGGCGTTAGCCCGGATGATTGTTGATGCTGATGATACAATCGACCAGTTTGAGAACGAAATCGAGTCGTCGTGTATCCAGCTGATAGCACTCCATCAGCCGGTTGCGTTTGAACTCCGTTTTCTGACGATGGTCATGAAGATCAGCCACAACATCGAGAGGCTTGCCGACAAAAGCGTTGCTATCGCCAAACGGAGCATTGAACTACTGGCATACCCACCTGTCAAACCGTTCGTTGACCTACCGCACGCAGCACAGGTGATCCAGACAATGGTGAAGGATGTGCTTGACGCGTTTGTCAATCGGAACGCTGAACTTGCCTTAGAGATTCGAGAACGTGATAATGAGGTTGATGAAATCTATGAAAGGATGCTCCACGAACTTCTCACTATTTTAAGCGAGCACCCGAAACTTATCCAACCGGGTATCAGCCTTTTACTCCTCTTCCGACATTTGGAGCGCGTCGGTGACCTCGCTGCAAATATCAGTGAAGAGGTCTATTACCTCGTCAAAGGTGATATCATCCGACATTCCGATACACACTAAGCGTTGATATACCCAACATCAACACCGCTCCACACCAATCCCCAATTCAGATGCTGCGTTATTGTTCGCTTTCGTTCGGGTAAAAATGAACATCCCGCTGCGGGAAAGGAATCTTAATGTTGTATTCCTCAAATTTCTCCCAAATCATAAAATGGAGATCGCTGGCAACATCAAAACGCTTGAAAGAATCCGGTATCCATGTGAGCAATTCAAAATCTAAGGACGAATCGCCGAAACTAATAAACCGAACGAAGGGAACGGTGACGTTCTCGATATCCGGCATCGGTTGTTTAATCACTTCAGGATGCAGGTGCGCTGCCTCAAGCAGTGCTTTTTTAACGAGTGCTACGTCTGAACTATACGACACACCTACCGAGATGCGAATCCGAAAGCGATTGTTATAGTGGGTAAGGTTATGAACGGGTTCCGTAATTAATTGGGAATTCGGCACAATAATCTCCTTCTCATCGAGAGCGACAATGATCGTTGAGCGAAGATTAATACTACTCACTCTACCAAATATGCCAATGTCAATGATTTCCACCAAATCACCAATTTTGATGGGGCGTTCAAAAATGAGAATAAACCCTGAAATCAGGTTTGATGCGAGATTCTGTAACCCGAAACCGATACCGATACTCAAACCACCGAAAATAATTGCTAAACTTGTGAAACTGACGCCGATCGTACTGAGACTGATCACAACACCAATAATAATAATAGTGTAGTGAAGAAAACGGAGCAAGATGAATTGGGTATGCCTTGCAATTTGAAAGGCTTGTAGCACCTGTCTCCGCAGCATCCACTGTACGTATTTTGACAGGATATACATCCCGAAGACAATCGCAAATCCATAAAAAAGCCTCGCCAAGGTTAATTTCTTGTCACCTTCACCAATTTCTACGGGTAATTTTACTTCTCCCGCTTCGGCTTCCACAGGTTTTGAGGGCGGTTCAAACAGTTCTGTGAGTGGGTAATTAAAAAGATTCCCAAGGAACCCCGTACTAATTTTAGCCAATCGGAACGATAAGCCAATACCAAATATTAGAACGATCAGGAACAAAACAGCAAGCAATCGATTTGCAAGGTCTTGCGGCATCCTGAAACTATTGAAAATACCACGGAACCATCGACGTAACAAACCTGCGATTACCAGTGAGGCTGCCAAAGTCCCAATTAACACAATAATTTGGAGGACTTCTACAGGTTCTTCACCCAAAGTGATGATACGTCTTTGAAGTAAATCCCAAAATTGTTGAACTAATTCATCCATCTAATGCTGTCCTACTCGCTATTATGGTAAATCATAAAAATAAATAGACACTTTCGCCCCGGGTCGGCGAGGTTACAAACCCCGCCAGCGAAGGAGGGGAACTTTGTTCACCAAAGTGTCCAGATAATTTCGGGCTTTACTATAATTTCTCCGCATTTTGTATGTAAGCGAACTGAATCGTGCTCTCATGATTAAACTGGGTGAAAATCCGATCAACTATTAATGTTGAAATCTCTTGTCGCTCGACAGCGAGGACCCGGTACCTTAATTTAGCAACTACCCCGGATGGGATAAACTCAAACCGGACATAAGGCGACTCACCTGTATCCAGACACATATCTGCGCTGTCCAGATATAACCCCACACCGCCATGAAATTTTGAGCATTTGTCTCCACTTGCGCGCGCTGGTAAACATATTTTTTGACAAAATACCCCAAGGATACCTTGAGAATGAGCAAACTAACGATTGTAACAACACTTAAGAGGATCCCGCGAAATGGTGAATTAATAAGAGTGTCTATAAAAGAACCTAAGCGGTCTATAAATTCTAATAACATTTCCATATATCCTTGCTCAGGACTTACGCAAATTTAGACGCGATGGTAGATTTTTGCTTTTTATAGTAAAGCCCGAAAATACGTGGACACTTTAGAATACACAAAACACCATCCTCGCTGGCGGGGTTTTGCGGCGTACGCGCCCAAATGCGATCTGCATTCCCAACCCCGCCAAGCTTTAGGTGTATAATTAATTGTGGGCTTTACTATAATTGTGGGCTTTACTATAAACCCCCTAAATCCCCCTTATCAGGGGGACTTCTGAACACGCTGCGTAAGTCCTACTTGCTTTTAGAGTCTACGTTGCAAAATCGTTGATTGTTCTGCTAATCAATCGAGATCTGCTCAATTGAATGGACAAACAGAACATCATTCGCGCCTTCGTAAGACTGCAGTGTTTGTGCCAATTCGTCGGAATCGAGGTTTTCAGCCGTTAACCCGACTATAGTCAAGTCAGCCTGCTCGGAGCGGTGTGAGACCTCTTTCTCTAAAGTTTCCTTGCTATCGTATGACACGGAAGTGACATTTTGCGTGGAGATTGGCAGCCTGCCTTCCTTCATTAGTGTTGAGAGTTTATCTGTCTCGAGTTCCACGTCCCTGGAATCGGAGCACACGAAGAGCCGGATTTCGGCACGTTTCCAATCTGGATGTCCGACAATGATATACGCCAGCAAAAGCATCATCGGAGCGTTTGTCAAGTTGTCCTCTGTCACCCAAACATGGATGGAAGACTTATAACCAAAGCGGTACCCCGTCGATCGCAAGATTAGAACGTTGAACAGTGAATTCGCAGCGAGCTGAGACCCTTGCACAACCTCGCTAATCTCATCAGTATTCTCTCGGTCAAACTCAAGTAAAATACAGTTATTTGGCAAGCCAGAAATTCCTGGCATCTGCAGTATCTGTGCCAGTGCGAGTTGGAATGTCGGTGAAATAAGGGAATCAACAAAAATACCGGCTCTACTCACCTCAGTCCGTTTAATTAAGCCATCAACTCTGATGCGTGCCTGAATTTCACCAGAAAACGAGTAATCTCCGTTGAACAATCGAATGAAGTGCCCGAACCCATGTCTATGGCAGATCCAGCGGAGCAGATCGAAATGCCCTAATCGTCGTTCGCCGAATCGTGTCACTGCGGCAATGGAAGGGCGCCATCCACCTTCAGACGAAATGACACGGCTTTTTTGCAAGGTCGTCTGTAGCCCGCGTTAGTTGAAACATCGCACCTTGGAAGATTGCTGCTAAATCACGTTGATCCCGGTGACCGCGTCGCAGACCAAAATAGGTGATTGCCATGAGTACAATTGAGATCAAAGCGTACAACGGACTTATCTGGATCATCAACACACCACACATCACTGTCCCTACCAAGGATAAGTACCAGCGAGAATGGAATGTCGGACGATAGGACGGGTTGCCTGCGAAATGCTCTAAGAACGAGACTGCACAGAGGGCTCCATAGGTTACCATGAAGAACATAGTCAGAATTTGGGCGATAAAGTCGAGTTCGCCGATAGCTACGAACACAAAGGCAATTATGCCCGATACACATGTTGCGTACACCGGTTCCTGTGTCTTTCCCATGCCTTTTTCCATCA
This sequence comes from Candidatus Poribacteria bacterium, assembly GCA_047516705.1. GTDB lineage: Bacteria > Poribacteria > WGA-4E > WGA-4E > WGA-3G > WGA-3G. The sequence continues at coordinate 7,699 of JAKZUG010000331.1, forward strand.
GACGGTTCAGCTTAGGGATAGGCAGAACGTCGTCCCGAGCAAGCATCTGCAGCGTTCTTGGAGCCACCATGATTGAACCGAGGGCTGAAGATAGTGCGGCTGCTCCTAATCCAATATAAATTGCAGGACCCCATAGCGCAATCTTTGCCATGATGAAATAGTCCTCGGCAAGGGCTTCAGGCGTGGCACGCTGTGCCAACTTGATGGAGACAAGTACATATATAAACATACCCACGAGTGTCGCCGCGATTGTACCCAGTGGTATGCTTTTTTGAGGGTTCTTGAGGTCGCCGGATAGCCCTAAGCCTGCAATCATACCAGTGAAGGCTGGAAAGCAGGTCGCGAAAACTATACCAAAACTATCAGGGTTTTCAATGGTTGCCGTCAGATTTAGCCCCTCAGGTCGTAAAGCCATCTCTGCAGGTCCCTTACCTAATAGGAATGCAGCGATTGATGCTGTGAGGATCGCACTGACAATCCACAAAATCCGTACACCAAGGTCCGCGCCTTTCGTCAGCATAAGTATAATGATCACAACAGTGCCAGGGAGACTGACCCAGCGTGGATCAAGCTGCAACCCATACGTGGTTTCAAGCAATGCGTAGACAGGTTTAAAAGCTTCCGAGAACGCCACAATATAAAAAGCAACTGAGATCGCTTGCGAAATATACAGTGCTATTCCTATAGTACCCCCAATACTCGCGCCGGAAGGAACGGCTGACAATGTAATACGCGCCACCACCCGCCACTCGACGGTTCGTCGCAATCTCGGATACCGCAAGCACCGTCGGAATCGTCACAAAATGCCCAAGCATGATAATCATCAAACTGCCCCAGAGTCCAACGTGTGCGACCGCGTAACCGAACCGCAAGAAAAGAATCGCGCCGAGAATGGTGCAAATTGAGGCAAGGAACACAGGGGCGGTCCCAAAACCGTGCCCTTGTTGCGTGTTTGGATTACTGTCACCGCGTTCAGAGTTTGAAGACATTGCTAGTTTTCCTTTCGTTTCTTAGAATTGATACAGGCAAGTACACAAGGGCATCGACACCTTAAAAGCGGATGATATATTAGATTATCGGAAATGCTGGTGCTCACTGGCTCTTATGCCACTACAATGTAATTCGCAATATTGATAAATACTTGTAATGCCAATTCTCTGTTAGTGGTTCACTATTATAAGTCACTGACCCACTTAAACGCAAGCCTAATCGAGTGGATAGGCTAAAAGTGATAGCGGGTTCTGCGGAAAACTGAAAGTTTTTAAAGCCAATTTGTGGCGTGAATTTTAACACTGTATTGAGTTTCTGCCACCCTATAGACGAAAATGCCAACCATCGAAACGTCGTCGGATCAAACTTTTTCAGAACAAGGTCTTTTTGTGGCTGAATATTTTCAAGAAAGCAACCGATACCGCCAGATACACGGAGCGTGCCCCTCTCATAAATCGCGGGACGAATATAACTGCCAATCTGCGATGTCAGGGCAGTGCCTTTGGCAATGTCACGTTCCAAATCCGTAAACGCCTCAATACCGAACGTGCCTATACGAAAACCGCCTTGGGCACGTGCTTTGGCAATTTCAGATAGTACTGTCCCTTCACCGGAAGCACGCGAGCCAAAAATACCAGTCCAACCGTTAATTCTACGGATCGGCACGACAGCAGTTAGGCTGAGTGTCTGTGAAGCAGGGCCGCCGTTTACACCGATGTCTACTATTTTTGTATCCTGTGGTAAATCTGCGAACTGGCAATACGCAGGTATTGTCCGAAGAATTAAACAGGTTACTCCGACGAGAAGTAAAGATAATCGTCCCAATCGAGTGCTCTGCTGAAAGCATTCTACCCAAACATTCAGAGCCATCTTTTGACTTTGAAATAGATAAACATAGCAATTCCAATGCCCCCCATGACTAACAGGACAGCAGGATAGCCCCACCGCGCTTCAAGTTCGGGCATGAACTTGAAATTCATCCCATAAATACCAGCGATGAAGGTTAAGGGAATAAAGAATGTAGCAACCATGGTCAACACCTTCATGACTTCATTCATCTTATGGCTAACCGCCGAGGTATAGACTTCAAACAGTCCTGAAACAGCGGAGCGAACCATCTCTAACATTTGGATTACCTGAATGAGATGATCGTGAACATCGCGGAAGTACGGTGAGGTGTTTTCGCCAAGTAGCGGTGTTTCCTCATGTAGAATCTCTGTGATAACATCGCGTAACGGGAGAATCGGTCTACGTAGCAGCAGAAGTTCCTTTCTCAAAATATTGATCTTCGTGAGAACCTCTGGTGTCGGATGCACAATGGCCTCTTCTTCCATTGATTCAATCCGTTCGCTGAGCTCATCCATTACTAAAAAATAGTTGTCAACAATAACATCTATCAATGCATACGCAAGGTAACCCGATCGCATCTTCCGAATTCTGCCTTGATCATTCCGGATCCTGTTTTGAACAGATGTGAAAATTTCGCTACGGTTTTCTTGGAGGGATATAACAAAATTGGGACCGATGATAAGACTAATTTGCTCTCTTGAGACCGTTGAGGCGGCGGCGTTATAATCGAGACTTTTGAGGATGATAAAGACATAATCTTTATGAATCTCTATTTTGGGAAGGTGGTTTGGACTCATTAAATCCTCAAGTAAAAGGTGACTGACACCGAAGTGTTCCCCAATCTCTTCAATGATAGGTGTCTCATGTACCCCTTCAATCTGAATCCATGTTACAGTTTCTGTATTTTTGAAAGGCAGGCATTCTTCAATCGTTTGGACTTCGTCCTCATGAATGTGCCCTTCATCATAATCAATGACAGTAATCCGAATCGGTTCTGTTCGTTCTTCACCGAGATAAACAAGGGTCCCTGGCGGCAGTCCTACCTTTTGAGAATATCCTTTAAATGGGTGTAACAATGGAATTTTCAATTACCACCTCTATGATATAGGAAACCACTTACAAAAACGGAGGATATTGCCTAAATAATGATATTTGGTGACATGACATGTCGCCGATATTTAATTTGAGAGATTGGATTGACTTTGACCGAATCCGTTTGTGTCCGGATGGTGAATGGCCCCTTTGGAGCGGGAAGAATGTGCATATTCTCTACTTGTACTAAAGTTTGGACGATCTGAATAGTATTTCCACCAGTTCATCAACACTAGTGGCTGCTTTCACCGAAAACCTGTCTAATATTACGCGTTTTTGTTTCCTTGACCCAACTCATAAAAAAAGGCATTTCAAAACAGAAAGCGCAGCCCCAGCGGGGCGGAATGTTTATAGAAATGCTATCCGGTCCCGATGATAAGCCCCAGAGGGACGACATGTGTATAAAAAAGATGTTGAGTTTCGACAGATGCCTAAGGTATTTCTCAATCGAGTTTATCACCTAAGGATTCTCAAAAATTGTCCAAAGTTTAGTACTTATAGTAAAATCTAAAAATATGTGAACACTCGCTAGGTAGGTGCGGTTTCAAACCGCACCGGATTTTAGGCACAAACCTTAATATACCCGAAAATCGCTCTTGAGTCCCGGAGGGTTTATTTGCTTGGGTATTTCTTCAGCATTTGTGTAGAAACTTAGAAGGCGCGGTAGTTGAGTACAACGGTAAAGTTGGTGACGATGTCTTCATCAGGCACTATTTCAATCTGTTCCGTTACGACTAAGTTGATGTTATTCTCAATGTAGTAGATGAACGAGGCAGCGAATGAATGACTATTCTCTGTATCCGCCTCTTCCTGTTTATCCAACCGAAACAGATGTCGGAGACGAAGGTCAATACGGTTGGCCAATTCGTAGGAAATATCGCTTGATAATGACAACGAGAATCCCGTTCCGAAGCTATCAAAGGGCGTGTTCATTGATAGCCGCTCACTAATTTGCCATTTCCATCCTATGGGACGTGCATAACTTGCAGTCACATCGAGATTCGCGATTGGACGCTCCTGATCGGTATAGGGCGTGGTGATATCAAATTTGGAACCAAGCGTCACGTCCCAGCCATAGAACCGATCTGCTATGTTCTCACGTTCAAGAATCTCCTCAATCCGAATAACGCCTATTGCGCTGAGACCATTTTCTTTCAGAAGACCTGATTCAGCCATGACTGCTTCCATGTCGTTATACCACTGTTTTTCGTAGGTATCGCCGAACTTGTCTTTATATTCGTCTTCGCGCTTGACAATCTTACTCAACTCAAGAATGGTGTCCTTGGGCAGATGGCCGCTCAGCTCTCCCTCTTTAATAAGATATTCTTCAATGCGGACGGCTTTTGCCAACGCAGTCGCTTCAATAAATCGTCCATATCCAAGGCCAACAGTCACGGCAGAAGCAGGTCGGTCGTATATCCTGCTCATGTCTGAACTGGCACGGACAGAACCGAAGCTATCTCTAAGCAACGGATTGTTTTCCATCAAATACTTTTTGATGCTGGCATCTCCATTTACTTGATAATTTGTTTCATACTCATTGCTCTCTATGTTTTTATCAAGCAAACCAGACCCAATAATGTCAATCGAATAGCCAAACGGCAAGGAATCATAAAACCTTTTGTAAATACCTCCAATATTTCCTTTGCTAGTTGTTGCATCCGATCCTGTTGTTGCATGGTTCATGGAAAAATCAATGAGGAACCGGTCCGCGGAACTGACTGGAACTTCATAGTCTGTAACGGATACCTCTTGTGCCGACACATTGCTCGTAACAAGGATTAGTCCCCCAAATAACGCGGGTAATACTCCCAAGAGGAGGACATAAACACATTTCTTCAACATGATAAATTTTTCCTTTTAAGTGTTGTAGCACTTAATGAGGATTTCGGTTAAATAATTGAGCGGAGTTTACGGGAATCCTTTTCACCGCGGCACCGCCTCAATTGCGAAAATTATAACATACTGGACCAAAGAAATCAAGAAAAAGAGTTGACAATCTTTTTTGACTGCTTGGATAGGCATTGTATCCTCGTTTCCGAAAAACAATCAATCTATCGGAGGCATACAATGAGCTGTCCAAGATGTCAAGCAACATCCTTCGTCAAATATAGATGGGTCAACACCACCCAACGCTAATGAGTTTTGAGGTTCAAGTTGGACAAAACAGGTACCCTTATATGTTTGTTCGGGTCCCCATGCCCGAACAAACATATACCTCACAACATTACCCATTTTGAGGGTCAAATTTCATTAGAATTAGAATTTTCACCTACAAAAAGTTCGGTTTTGAGGATATTGTCCAAATAATGGTATTGCAGAGGTGGGGCGGAAACCAAACTCTCCCGGTAGTGCACTTCTGCAATCAACACTTAAAACGATAATAGACACGCTTTGCGTCCAGATACCACACAATCCTACCTAAAAAAGCAACTCTCGGAAAACTGGGGGCAGATGCAGATAAATAGGGCTATTTAGTTTTGGGGTTTTTAGCCATTTTGCTCGGAAGATCGCGAGCACAGCTCGCTCCTACAGGGATGTGTCGCGATTCGGAGATCACTCCTACAAAAGAACTAAATGACCCTACAGATAAATCCCAAAACTTGCTAAAAAAAAGCATCTGTGATATTCTAACGCATCAGACTGATACTCTTAACAAAAAGGGGAAAATCATGGCGGTTCAGATTGCAATTATCGGATGCGGGGGGATGGCGAATGGACATCTCAACGCCTATCTCACAATACATCAAGCAGATCCGGGAAAAGTGGAACTCGTCGCAATGTGCGATGAAGTCAAAGAACGAGCAGACAACTTCGCCAACCGAGTCAAAGAGGTAACAGGTAAAAAACCAGCGGTATTTGATGATACCGATGCGATGCTCGCAACAGCCGACTTGGACGGGGCAGATATCTGTACTTCACACGCGCACCACCATATCAACGCAATAAAGTGCCTCAACAACGGTGTTAATGTTATGATAGAGAAACCGATGGGGGTTACTGTCAAAGCGAGCCATGCGATTATTAACGCCGCAAAAGCGAATAACAAAATCGCGGCGACCGCTGAGAACATCCGTCGGATGCCGAGTCGGCGTACCGCAGAATGGCTCATGAACGAGAAACAGATGCTCGGTGATTTACGGACGTTTTCCGCGCAGCACGCCAGTTATCGGGCACCGGACCCACAAAGTGCTTGGCACTGGCGACTTGATCTGACTCTTGGCGGCGGTGGAATGGTGATGGACTCCGGCGCGCACTATTGCGATACACTACGCTTCCTCTTTGGGGACCCGAGTAATGTCTATGCGCGCGTCTGCCAATTCGAGGATTTACGCGTCACCAAAGCAGGTGAAATCGTCAAGAACGAGCAGGAAGATACATGGGTCGCAACTATTAACTTCAAAAGTGGGGTCATTGGGCTTTGGACATGTACATGGGCAGCGGTCGGACACGGTTTTCAGCACGTCGTCTACTACGGTAGCGAAGGCTGTCTGCTCGATAACGGAGACATCTTCCACGGTCCATTTGATGGTGCGGCAGTCATCCTCAAAGACGGGACTCGCCATAGCATGGAAAGCCTTATCGCCGAGTACATGGCAAGCCTTTCAGCTGAAGAAAAATCGCGGCTTTTCCCTCACAATTTCACCGACGGCGTAGTACTGGAATGCTACGATTTTGTAGACGCAATAGCGAACAACCGTCCCCCCGAACTTGATGCCGAGGTAGGACTCCGCGCCAAATCTATCTGCGAAGCGATATATGAATCCAATGCATGCGGACAGGCAGTAGACTATGAGGAGGTGGTAGCAGGAAACGTTGAAGTTTATCAGAAACCGATCAACGAACGGTGGGGTCTGTAGTTGTCTAAGCAGGAACGCACACCAATAATGTCTGCGATAGATAACCAGCCGGAAACAGGAAAACCGATTGGGTATATTGAACTGATCCGGCAGAATTCTAACTTCCGCTGGCTCTGGTGTGGACAGGTCGTCAGCTTGTTAGGTGATTGGTTTAACCTTATCGCTTCTGCGATATTAATCGCTGAACTAACCGGATCAGGACTCGCCATAGGCATTCTTTTTACAATTCGGATGTTGGCGCCCTTTTTCGTTGCGCCGCTCGCTGGGGTATGCGCGGACCGTTATAACCGGAAACACATTTTAATCATCACCGACATCGTGCGCGTTTTCATCGTTTTCGGGTTCCTTTTCATCCGAGACGCAACGGATATCTGGCTGCTCTATACACTCACAACACTACTGTTTGCAGTAAGCGGATTCTTCAGTCCTGCCCGGAGCGCGATTCTCCCAGATATTACCTCTCTCAGAGAGCTCGGCACAGCGAATGCCCTCGGTGCCGCTTCATGGTCGGTAATGCTTGCCCTCGGTGCTGCTATCGGTGGATTAACAACAGGATTTTTCGGTAGCCAGACAGCCTTTGTTATTGACGGATTAACCTTTGTCCTTTCAGCCGGTTTTCTGCTTGGGATTAAACTTCCCAGTCCGTCATCCGCCCTATCAGATACGCCTGCACGTGCGAAGTTTTCAGCATTGCGCTATATGCGTCAGCATCCTGATATTTTTTTCATCGCGATGCATAAGGCAGCTATAGCCCTCCTACTCTCTTCTGGTTTTCAAGTGGTGCAAGTCGAAATTGCCAAGAATCACTTTGTTATTGGGGTTGGTGGCGCGATCAGTTTGGGGATGATGTATTGTATGAACGGCATTGGTAGCGGGATCGGACCTATTCTGGCACGTCGCTGGACAGGAGACCAGGATAAACCGCTTCGTATAAGCATTAGTCTGGGTTATCTGATTGGCGCATTTGGGCTTGCAATTATTGCACCGCTTTCTGGTTTAGTTGTAGTGCTGCTCGGTGGTTTTGTCCGAAGCATCGGTGGTGGAATTTCATGGGTCTTTTCAACGCAGTTGCTACTCCAACGTGCCCCGAACGGAATTCGAGGACGCATCTTCGG